>DATNKA010000324.1:0-13187 GCA_035603655.1 Candidatus Acidiferrales bacterium
ACCTTCGGGAAGCGCTTCAGGCGTTCGACGAAGAGGAAACCGCCGTACGGGAACTTCTCGCCGCAGAGCCTTTGAATCCGAAATTTCAGCGAAATCTGGCGCTCATGTACCAGTTCCGCGGCCGCGTTTACTTCAGTGACGGTTATCCAGACTATCGCGATCCGAAGCCCGCGCTCGAAAACCTGAAGCTGTATCTGCAGACAGCACAGCAGATGCTTGATCGCGATCCCAACAACACTGCGGCCCAGTCCAGCGTGGTGTTTGCGAGGCTGAAAGTCTCGTACTGTCTCAAGGAATCCGACCCGCCTGCCGCCATCAGCCTGGCTCGTGATTCGCTGCGAATGATCGATCAGATGATTGCTTCGAACAAAGGCGTTAGCAGGGCTGTTTCCGATCGGGCGGAGGGATTGCGGAAACTGGGGGCGGCTCAACTGAACGCAGGCCGGGTGGCGGAAGCGCGCAGCTCTGCCGATTTGGCGCTCGCGGCCAGTCGCGAGCTTGCCCAAACCCCGGATACTCGCAGTGGACTGGTGGAGGCCCTGATTCTGGCCGGCAAGACGAGCGCCGCCACCCGGGATCTGGAGCACGCCGAAAGCCTGCTGCGGGAGGCCCGCGACCAGGCGCAAGGAATCGCCCGATCCCTGGAACTCACTAACTTGATTCCACTCGCTACCGCCGAAGAAGCCCTCGGGACGTTTTATGTGGCCCGGCATCGCACTCGAGAAGCGCGCGCCTGCTACGAACGGCTAGTGAACCTCTGGCAGCAGTTCCCCGATTCAAACGAGTACGTGGATGGTCAAAGAACCCTCAGCAAACGATTGCTGGCCTCCCTCCGGTGACGCTCGGCGGGAGGTAACCCTAATTCCAGTCTGTTACGCTTTTTCCGCCTCGCATCGGCTCGGTTCCCGGCTACCCTTGCGCAATCTTCTGCATCTCACCTGGAACTCTATGAAATGCTACTCAAAAGATAGTGCTATCGCCTGCACCCTTTTTCTCCTGGGCTCGCTGATTTTCATGCCCGCGTTGCACGCTGGAAACGACGTCCTTGGTCAAGTCGATCTCCTGGGTGCCACGAAAGTCGAACGCACCTCCGGCGTCTGGATCGACGGACAATACGTCGGCTATCTGCGCGAACTCAAGGGATCGAAAAAAATCCTACTGCTTCCCGGCGAACACGAGATCGCAGTCCGGCAAGGCGGCTACGTGGACTTCGTACAGAAGATCACGGTCCGTGGCGGACAAACCCAGACCATCGACGTCAGGATGGAAAAAGATACCCGGGTCCAATTTCCACAGATCACGGCAGAGATCAAGCTTGAAGTGAATCCGAATCGCGCCGCAGTATTTGTCGATGGCGTCTTCGTGGGTCACGTCGCTGAATTCAGCGGCATGGGCAGGGCCCTGCTGGTTGCACCAGGCAAGCGCAAGGTTAGAATCTCTTTGCCTGGGTATCAACCTTTCGAAACCGACATCGAACTGGTAGCCAATCAGAAATCAACAGTTAAGACTGACTTGGTACAGGGTGGACCGGCAGAAGGAACGTCGTTGCACCAATGAGAATGACTCAGGGGAGTGTGGCTCGATCAGGAAGCGGCGTTGGCAGCCGCAGCTACCGTTAGCCCTCTCTGTTTACGGAGCTCCGCATGGAACGAATCTGCCGCAAGCCCTGCCTGGTTACGAAAAAGTTCGAGCAAAGGATCGTAGAGGTCGCCGTCGCCGGCGTCGGAGGCTGTGCGCAAAGTCTGGGCCACGTCAGTTTCCAGGCCCTCGGGTTCAACCAGCAACTCGGGCGAGGTATTAGGATTTTCCGTGAGGCAGCTGAGAAACTTTTCCAATAATGCACGATGTTCCGCCGTGGTTTGCGTGAACTCCACGCCCATCCCCTGGTCCGGGTGCATCACTCGCACCACTCCTTCAGATCGCAACTCCACCCCTGCGGCTCGCATCGAGAGCGTGACCCGAGTTGAAACCGGGAAGGGCGAAGGAATTTCCAGATAGCAGCCGCGCAAACTCAAGTCCGTCAGCTGACAACGCACAGGAGGGTCATCAATCTCTCCGTCCGGCAAATTGCGGCCCAGCCATTCGCGCAAATAGCGCTTCACGTCCGCCGACAGATCCAGAAAACGCAATCCCACTTGCGTCCCGCTTCCCTCCCAGGCAAACTCGGCAGCTGCCACTTGTACGCCAGTCGAGCCAGGCAGGGTGAATGATAGATTCCAACGGCCACGCGGCTTGCTGCGACGTGGCAGCGTAACCGCCAACCCACCCTCCCCCACGTCGGTCGTATTTACTTTGAAACGGACACCAGAATCGACATTGACCAGCTCAACTGGAAAACGAACGTTGACCCGCGAATTGCGCCGGCGTTCCCGTTTCATTAAAGCTCGCGCCGCCCGAAAACTTGACTTGGCTCGTTCCGCGGAAACTGGCTTGTATAGGATAAAGTGCGCCCCTATTTCGAATGCAGAGCGCAAGCCGGTATCGGGATCCAGAATCGCCATCGCGATGGCGCGTTTGTTGCAGGGTGCGGTCCGCGCGCCGCGCAAAACATCGGCGGCGCCGGGACCCGCACAATCTACGATGATCGCCTCAAACCGGTCTCGGGTCAGATAGCGTAATGCCGCTTCCGCGGTCGTACAATGCTCGACGTCGATCTCGAGATCGCCCAGCGTGCGCCGCAGCACGCGCCCGATTTTTTCATCTGAACAAAGCAATAGTGACTTCAAATTCATCGACAGGTCCTACACCTTCCAGCTACTATCCTTCCAGCTAATCAGCGTGACTGACTGCCGACACTACATTCTCAAATGTAAGCTGCCTCCGACGGCTCATCAATGAAGCACTGGCGCTAGACATTACTTGGGTAACGTCCTCGGGCTTTGCCAACTGCGCCGCAACCGTGTGACTTCACTCGTAAGCCTAATAGCCCAAATCGGTTACAACGGTCAGCTAAGGCGATCAAATTGCGGTGCTGGTTGACTTTTTTCCCCCCGGTGCCCTAATATGCCTTGTCTCCAAACAGATTCTAGAACCCTCATCTGCTGCATTTTGTGCGCGGACGCTCTAATTCAGTGAATCCCCGTTAGCGCCAGGAGAATCAGATAGATACAGATAAATTATTGGTTGTGAGCTAATCTCCCATCAGTACGAAAGGCTTTTTTCATGGCAAAACGACGTGGAAATCCGAACTGGGGCAAGCCCGAGCCGATCGGCCCGGTCGTTCCCACCATTACCGAGTTCGAACAAGTGGTACGCGAATACAAACTGACGCCTGACCAATATCTGCGGTCAACTCGTCTCCGCGAATGGGCACGCCGCAACAAGAATTCCAAGTACATCCCCGAGCCTCTTCTGGAAGCCTGGGGCTTCGAGATTGAGTCGACTCTGTAACCGGCGATTTACAAACTGAATGGTAAGGGTCGCAGACGGCGACCCTTTACTTTTGTGCTCGACTGGCTACAAATCTCGCTCCCCGAACTTTTCGCCCTCCTGGCCGCGGTCGCATTTGCCGCCGGGCTAAACGTCTATGCGACCGTCGGCGCGCTGGGCTTACTGGCTCGCTTCGGACATTTGCTGCTTCCTCCGGGATTGCAACTCCTCGAGAGCTGGCCCGTAATCGCCGCCAGCATCATTCTGTTCGCTATCGAGTTTTTCGCCGACAAAATCCCGGCGTTCGACCTTATATGGAGTGCTCTCCATACTTTTGTGCGGGTGCCGGTGGCGGCGTTGCTTGCCTATGGCGCGACGAGGCAGCTGAGCCCGTCTCAGCAGCTTCTCGCCGCTCTTCTTGGAGGTCTCATCGCTCTCGCCGCGCACGGCGGAAAGACCGCCCTGCGAGCGGTGGTCACTCCATCGCCAGAACCGTTCTCAAATATTTCGTTAAGCTTCGGTGAGGATGTTCTTGCCCTAGGCCTCACCTGGCTGGCAACGCGGCATCCCTATGCAGCAGCAGCTGTAGCCTTTGTTTTGCTGGCAGTCATTATCTTGTTGATCCGGGTGGTCATTAGGGCTCTACGAGCACTGTTCCGCGGCGCCGAACGAGAATTGGCGCGGCGTCCGGCGTAGCCCGACCCTTCTCCAACCAGTGACGGATGCGGAATCTGACCTCGGACCAATTTGGAACGTTCGCGAAAATCATCTTTATTCACAGCAGCATCGCGAACCCTCAGTTGGGCATCTAAATGGCAAGACTTCTATGTCAATCTTCGACGAAAAATATCGGGTGGTGAGCGTCGAGGGTGACCGCTTATTGGTGCGCGGAGTTCATACCGGCGACGTGCTCACCATCATCAATCCCGAACCTGAGATTCCCATCTCCCAGGACGACTATCCTGTCGGCAAATTAATTGCTCTCACCGATCCCTCCAACAAACTCCACAATTAATTGGTTGCGCGTGCGCCAGAGAACCGTTTCCAGCGCAATCAGACTTAGCCCACTCCCACCAAAAAGCCACGGTCGAAACCGTGGCTTGGCGAATACGTCCACTACACTAACCGGCTTTGCGATACTCGTCCTCGCGCCTCTCAGAGTTTGTACCGATCACTTCCTTGCGCCGCTCGCGCAGACGGTCCTGAAACGTATCCCATCGTGGCCCAATGCCTACCGCACTAACGTCGATCTTAACCGTATCAGTTCCCCCGGCAAACCCGGGCTCGATGAATCCCGTATCCTCGATTTCCGTAGGTCGTGCGCTTTCGACAGTACGCGCATCGGCGGAGCCCGCCGCCATTCGCGAAGGCGAATTCCCCGGCATCTGCTGCGGAGTCGGGGTGATATTCCGGTCGGTCCCTTTCCGATGCATCACCGGATCGGGCTCCCATTTTGAACGGTACTTGCCTTCGTAGTCTGACCATTGTTCATCGGATTCCAGATCCGTCTCTTTGTAAGGCGGGAAGTTTTCCACCTGCGCCTTGGTCAGATCCACGGCAAAAGCGTCATCGTGTTCGGTGGAAGGCCGCAACCGGTCCGCGGGCACAATAAATTTCTTCGTCGACAGCCATCCCCCTGTGTCAACCACAACGTAGCGAATCGCTCCGTCGGAGTGGTCGAAAATCACGTCGTCGATCTTGCCCAGTTTTTCGTCATCCAGACCATACAACTTGGACCCGCGGATGTCCTCGGCGGCATCCGTGAAGCGATAGTTTCGGAGCATTCCGTAGTTCGCCATAGATTCTTCCTCCCGGAAGGTTTTTCCAGCTAGTGCTACTTTGGATGTCACTCTTCCCGCTGGGGTATATCACCGAAATTAAGCTACGCGCCAACCCCGCGCTCCAAGATCCACAGCTTCCACGTTATGTTTAGGATACGTCCCACAGAGAGAAGGCTGCGAATCATCTATAATCGCGGTCAAGGTATTCTCAAACCAAGATGCAATTGCTCTCATGCTCAGCTTTTTTCGTTGGCGGCGAGATTCTTGATCTGATTTCAAGTACCGGCCCGGTCGCCAAGTTCGTTCTTTTCATATTGCTGGCCTTCAGTCTCATCTCCTGGGCCATTATTCTTACCAAGTGGAGTCTGCTCCGCCGCGCTCGAGTTCAGAGCGGACGCTTTCTTCGCGCCTTTCGTAAAGCTCAGCGCCTGCAGGATATCGCCGCCGTCTCCGATCAATTTCGTCCCAGCCCTCTGGTCGGAGTGTTCGAAGGCGGCTTTCAGGAATACAAGCGCCAACTAGCTCCCCCGGCAACCGCTCTCCGAAGCTTGACTGCCGTTCAGCGTGGAATGCAGATCGGCGCCTCGGAAGAAATCACACGGCTTGAGCGTAACGTCCCGTGGCTTGCCATCACCGCTGCTGTTACCCCGTTCATCGGGCTGTTCGGTACCGTATGGGGCATCATCGACGCTTTCCACGGCCTCGGGACTGCAGGGGGCGCTACTCTTCGTGCTGTGGCCCCTGGCATCTCCGAAGCTCTCATCACCACTGCTGCCGGACTCGCCGCCGCTATCCCTGCCGTTATTGCTTACAACTTGATCGGCAATTCCGTTCGCGTATTTGCCGCTCGCAGCGACGACTTCTCCCTTGAGGTGCTCAACGCCATCGAGAGTATTCAGCCTCAGGCCGTGGCCGAAGTGAGGCGCTAATGGCTTTCACGTCGCCTAATGGCCGCACTCAAACCGCACTTGCCGATATCAACATCACTCCGCTGGTCGATGTCGTCCTCGTGCTGCTGATCATCTTTATGGTAACTGCTCCCGTTCTGCAGTCCGGCATTGAGGTCAGCGTCCCCAAAACCCGCACCGTAAAAGAGATCTCCGAGGAACGCACCGTCATCACCATTAATAAGGATCAGCGCGTCTTCCTCGGCAACGACGCCATCAACATCAATCAGATCGCCGCGCGCCTCAAACAGAAAATTCGCGATCCTCGCAACCAGTTTATTTTCATTCGTGCCGATGAAAATGTTCCGTTTGGCGCTTTCGCCACCGTGATGGACGCGGTCAAACAATCCGGCATTACTAACGTGAGCATCGTCACTCAGCCTTTGGAAGAAAATGGCGCAAAACGCTGAGATATTTTTCGAACACGATAGTTGGGGGCGCGCCCTCGCTTGGTCGGCCGGCTTCCACCTTGCCGTCACCGCCGTCATCCTGCTCTATCCGGTTCTCTTCACCGGAGGCCGCGGCTCGGATTGGGGGTCCGGCGGCGGTGGCTCTGCCATGGGAGTGACGCTGGTGAGTTCAGTGCCTTTATCTGCCGCGCCCACTCAAACCCAGAACCTTCTGGCCAACGAATCCAAAGGCCTGGCAAAATCCCAGCCCAAGATCGAAGAGAAAGAACCCGACGCCATCGAGATTCAGGGCAAGAATTCCAAAATCAAACCAAAGAAGATTTCCACTCCCACTAAGGCGAAGCCCCAACCCGCTCCTGAGCCAGAAACCAACCAGGTTGCCTTCGGTGAAGGTGGACCGGTAAGCGGCCCGTACGGCACGTTCGCCGCCGGAGGAGCGAAAGGCGGCTTCGGTATCACCGGAGGCGGCGGCGACTTTGGCACCAAGTTCGGCTGGTACGTCCAGATCATTCAGCGCAAAGTTTCGGAAAACTGGTTGAAATACGAGGTCGATCCTCGGATCAGCACCGCCGAGCGCGTCTACATCACTTTCGACGTGGCCCGCGATGGACATCCCTTTAACGTGCGGGTCGAACAGTCCAGCGGCGTCCCCTCACTCGATGTCTCCGCCACCCGCGCGTTGCAGCGTATCGATACATTCGGTCCGCTGCCGCCGGAGTATGGCGGCAGTAAGATCTCAGTGGAATATTGGTTCGATTACAGCAAAAAATAAAATTGCGTACCAGTGCTTCTGGCCAGCATCGATAGGTTTTTACAAGCTAACGCATAAATGCCTTGAAGGGTGCATTGGGATCTTGAAGATACTCCCCGCATGTACCTGATGATTCTTTAGGTTCCAGATTCTCGACTATGATTGATCATACCTTGCTAATGAGAACATATCGGACTACGATTCGGTCGTTCGTCACTTATTTTTTTCTGCGCCCGCGCAACAGCTCCAAAGGGATGGGCAATAAACGAAGACGATTTTCGCATGCTTTTGTGACTGGCGGCCGCTTTGCGACCGCCTGCTTCATTCTCGTGCTTTCTTCCCTCTTCGCCTCCGCCCAAGATTGGGTTCGCACCGGCTCCGGTCTCGGCGTAGAAAGGGTCCGCCTCGCGGTCCCCGACTTCAAGCCCTCGAACCCGGACCCTCAGAACGCCGCCCTGCTGAAAACCTTCAACGACACATTCTGGAACGACCTCGACAACTCCGGCGTCGTCGAACTGATCTCGAAAAGCTTCTATCCCTTGCAGGTCCCGGGCAATCCTCCCGAAGTTACCTTCGGAGTCTGGAACTCTCCACCGCCCAACGCCGCCATGCTGGCCTTTGGCAATCTCGCCGTCGCGGCCGGCAAAGTGGTCGTCCAGGGCTGGCTTTACGACGTGAAGAACACTGCCTCGCCCCTGGTCCTCGGAAAACAATATACCGATGTTGCTACCGACGAGGCCACCCGCGTCATTGCCCACAGATTCGCTGACGAAATCATCTTTCGTCTGGGGGGCGGGATTCCCGGCATCGCCGAAAGCAAACTCTTTTTCGTCAGCGATCGCTCCGGCCACAAAGAAATCTGGGTGATGGATTACGACGGCTCCAACCAGCGCCAGCTCACTCACCAGTCCTCCATCTCCCTCTCGCCGCGAATCTCGCCGGACGGTTCCCGCCTCGCCTTCAGTTCGCTCACGAAAACGGGATGGGACATTTTGATGTATTCCACGGATCTCAACCGCCTCGTGAGTTTCGCCCGCTTCGGGGGCACGAATCTTTCTCCGTCGTGGTCTCCTGACGGCGCGCGCCTGGCGTTCTCTTCTTCGCGCGGCGGCCACTCGGAAATTTATGTGTGCGATGCTACGGGCGGAAATCTTCACCCCATGACCACGGGCAAAGGTCCTGACGTTTCACCCGTGTGGAACCGCAAGACCGGCGCCCAGATCGCTTTCGTCAGCGGCAGCACGGGACTTCCGCAGGTTTATACCATGGAGGCCGACGGCACTAACCAACAGCGCATGACCGATCAGGGATATGCCGTCTCACCCAGCTGGTCGCCCAATGGCCAATTCCTGACTATGGCCTGGATTCGCAAGTATGGCCCGGGCGAGCCTGGCTCCTCCGACATTTATCTCATGGATATCGCCAGTAAACAGTGGGTTCAGCTCACCCATGACGGCGGTCGCAATGATTTCCCTTCGTGGTCGCCGGACGGACGCCACATCGTCTTTCAGTCCAGCCGCTCGGGGAAGGAAGAGATTTGGGAAATGCTTGCCGACGGCACCAAGCTCCACCAGTTAACTTTTACGGGACGCAATTCGCAACCAAATTGGAGTTGGAAATAAATTCACTTCGTCTGAACTCGAATAACTTTTCGGGCTCGCAGGAGGATACGTGAGGAAGATCACCATGAAGCAGCACACCCTGAAAGCTGTCGCCACCGTCTTTACCATGAGCGCGATTCTTATGCTCGGCGCTTGCCATAAGAAGGCAGCTCCGCCGCCGCCACCGCCGCCAGCACCGCCGTCGCCGACCGCATCCATTTCGGTGAGCCCGGATACCATTCAGGCCGGACAATCCGCAACCCTGAGTTGGCAGACTTCGAATGCAACTGACGTCTCAATCGACGGCATTGGCGCGGTTCAGCCCAGCGGTTCACAACAGGTCAATCCCACCGATTCCACCACGTATCATCTCACTGCCAAAGGTTCCGGCGGAACCCAGGACGCCACAACGCGCCTCACCGTCGCGCCTCCGCCCGCGGCAACCACTGCTCCGCCGTCATCAGCTACGGAGGAGGATCTCTTCGGTCAGACCGTCAAGGACGTCTATTTCGATTACGACAAATCTGACCTTCGCCCCGATCAGCAGACCGCCATCCAGTCGGACGCTCAATTCCTCAACCAGCATTCCAACATTAACTTTACAGTTGAGGGACACTGCGATTCCCGCGGCTCAACCGAATACAACCTGGCATTGGGCGATCAACGCGCCTCTTCCGTGAAGAGCGCTTTGGTTTCGGCCGGAGTCAGCGCCAATCGCGTTAAGACTATCAGCTACGGCAAAGAAAAGCCGTTCTGTATGGAAGAGAACGAAAGCTGCTGGCAGCAAAATCGCCGCGGTCACTTTGTCTATCAGAAATAGTGTCTCTGCGGGGCCGGGGCATCGCATCGGCGGTGCCCCGTTTCGGCAGCTACCAGCGCGGCCGGGTCCGTCCGCCTATACCCTTCAAGGTTCCGTACCCAATCTCACAACCTACGACGGGTCAAATCCATCTAAAATAGATCGCAGGTAACCTGTTTATGAACTCACAAATCCGCTCCACTGTTTTTGCTCTGCTCTCCCTGACATGCCTAGTCGCTGCCCCCGCGTGGGGCGTCAATAAAGAAACCATCCAGTTGCAGACCCAGGTCCAGCAACTGCAGGAGCAGATGACCGCTATGCAGCGCAGCTTCGACGAGCGCATGGGTGTCATGAATAACCTCGTCGAGCGCGATACCGACACCGTCAATAAAGTTGCCGCCGCTGTCAGCGCTCTTCAATCCACTCTGCAGAAACAACAGGGCGATTCTTCAACCCATGTGGATCAACTCTCCGGCCAACTGCAATCGCTCAACGACACCCTGGACGAACTAAAAGCCCGACTGGCCAAGGTCAGCAAGCAACTCGAAGACATGCAATCTTCGCAGCAGAGCGCCGCCGCAACCACCGCGCAACAACAGGCGCAGCAAAAGGATATGGCCCAAGCGCCTCCGCCGGACGTGCTCTATAACAACGCCCTCCGCGATTACAATGGCGCCAAGAACGATCTCGCGGTCCAGGAATTTTCCGACTACGTCAAGTACTATCCCAACACCGATCTCGCCGGAAATTGCTATTTCTATCTTGGCGAGATTCAATTCCGGCAGGGTAATTATCAGCAGGCCGCGCAAAGCTACGACCAGGTGCTGCAGAATTTTCCCACCGGAAGCAAAGTAGCTTCCGCGCAATTGAAAAAAGGTTTTTCGCTGATCGAACTGGGTAAACAGGAAGACGGAGTCGTGGAACTCCGCCGCGTGATCCAGCGTTATCCGCGCTCCCCCGAGGCTCTGCAGGCCCGCGAGCGCCTTCGCAAACTCGGAGTTGCATCGAACGCCCGCCCCGGCGAATGATCTCTACCGGAGCCAGGCAGGAGTTTCGTATGACCAAAATTTCAGATAACGATCCCGATCGCGCCAAAGGCGCAACCGAAGAAGAACACCACCACGACGGCAACGCTGGACTCGCCGACCAACTCGGTCATCGCGACCAAACTCCAATCCTAAAAGATGCCGACTCCGACTTCCCGGAACCTGGCAACAGCCCCGAACACTCCGGCGGCCGCCCGCAAACCACAAAGAAAAAACACAAACCCAGCGTCGGCTAAGATTGACGCTACCCTGCGGTACCCGGGTTTAAGCCTTTACCGCCCTAAGCACAACCTTCTCCACTTCCGCCCATGCCCTCGACCTTGGATCGACAATGTCGAAATGCTCCGCATGCGCAATCATCACGAGTTTCGCATCTTCCTTAAGCTTAAGCTTCGCACTCACATAATCTTTACTGAAACTCGGCGGCACAACGTCATCAGCTCCTCCGTGCACCAGCCACTGCCGCGCACCAATCTTTAGCTTTATCGGATCCGCTTCCCGGTAATGGTCCGCTACCTCCGCTGGTGTCCCTCCCAGGAATTCCACCACTGCATCATGGCTTAAATGCAGTTCGTATGCCCGCTGCAAATCCACAACGCCCGCCAGTGAAATCGTTGCCTTGAGTGCCGCCTCGCGCGCCGCCAAGCAAAGCGCCAGCTGACCTCCCGCAGAATGTCCCAGTACCACCAGTCGTTGCGGATCGAACCTATACCGCGTCGCACTCTGCACCAAAAACCGATGGGCCGCCCGAATGTCAGCAAACGTCCCCGGCCATCCCCCACCCGCATTTCCCACTCGTCTGTATTCCAGATTCGCAGTTGCCAGCCCCTTCGCAGTCAACACCGCGCACGCATGCCCGAAATATTCGAGACCGTATTTCGCCCGCCAGAATCCACCGTGAATGCACATCGCCAACGGATGCGGCCCCTTCCCCTTCGGCATGCGCAAATCTACAAACTGATTCTCATCGCTGCCATACGCCGCGCGTGCATCCGGCTTCGGCGCCGCTAAGCTCAAAAGGTCATCGCCCAATCAGATTTACCCCGTGTTCTCCTGCGACCTCTGGGTTTAAGTCTTTGGTCTCTGTGAAAATATGAGTAAATCCGAAACCCAAGTTTCCCTACTCATACCGCAGCGCCTCAATCGGATCCAGTCCCGCTGCGCGCATGGCTGGCACCATACCACTCACCACGCCCACCACCGCTAATATCCCCGTCGCCACCAACAGAATCATAGGCGAAACAATCAACCTTACATCTCCCGCCTCCGCATGTTTCGCCATCGCGCTGTATAACGTCAGGCGCCCCACTGAAACTGACACCACATACGACAGCGCAATCCCCAGCACGCCGCCCACCGCCGTAATGGCCATCGCCTCCGCCAAGAATTGAAACAATATGTCCCGCCGACGCGCTCCCAGCGCCTTCTCCACTCCAATCTCCCGTGTGCGCTGTGTCACCGAAACTAACATCATGTTCATCAGCCCTACACCGCCGATCCCCAGCGTCAGCGTTCCAATAAATGCCAGCAGCACCTTCAACGCCAAGGAAATAATCCCGAATTGCGAGAGCTGCTTCTGCGCGTCGAACACGGAAATCGCCCGCTTGTCATCCACTTTAAAATTGTGTGCCGCCGCCAGCGTGGCCCGCACGGTCTGGTCCAGCTTGTCGTGATCGAGGCCCTGCGAATCTAGCCAGATCCCATCCAGATAATGATTGTCCTTCAAGACATTCATCGAGTTATACGGAATGTAAATGGTGCGGTTATCGTCGCTGTCCCCCTCCTGCATCCGCGGCTTCACGATACCCACCACCTGAAATTCCACCCCATCAATCCGGATACTTTCGCCCACCGCGGGCGCCCCGGAAAATAACTTGTCCTTAGCCTCCGAGCCAATCACCGCGATCAGGCCGTGCCGGGCATTATCGGCGTCATCCAGGAAACGCCCCTCGCCCATGTCCAGATTCCATATTTCTTCAATCGCCGCATCCATCCCCACCACCGGCATCGTGAAGGTGCGGTTTCCGTTCTGCACCGACGAATCTTTCTGCGACATCCGCACCACGTGCTTGCACAGGGGCACATTGTTCCGCATCAGTTCAATGTCGTCATTGGTGAACCGGACTTGCACTCCCGCCTTATTTCCGCCCGCCTGTTGCGACGTGCGCCCCGGAAATATCCCCACCGCCGTGGCCCCAAAGCTTTGAAAAATATTTTCAATCGCGGTTCCGAACCCGTTCCCGTATGCCAACAGCAGCACCACCGTCGCAATGCCCCAGGCCATCCCCGCCATCGTCAGCATGGTCTTACGCAGATCATGCCGCATCGCCGCAAACGCCTGTCCCAACAAATCCCGATGCATAAAGTCTCAGTTTGTAGCTGCTCGCTCCAGGCTCCTAGCTAAACCTGGATAAGTCTTGGCTGCCACTCCAGGCGTTGAAATATGCTTGATAGCCACGACGAGTGCTTGGCTAGAAGCCAGC
>DATNKA010000325.1:0-5069 GCA_035603655.1 Candidatus Acidiferrales bacterium
TCGAATTCGACAAATTGCATCAGACCGCTTTCGCCTAGGACGGGTTGTATGGCGACCTCTAGTTCGGCAGCAGTTGTCGCTCGCTGCGTTGCTTGCCAGAGCTCTGCCGTATTCGGGTGACCAATCGATGCCTTGATGGCTGCAACAACCGCGTCGATTGGCTTCGAAGAGGTCACTGAAAACCGTTCCATCTCAACTTTCTGATCATGGTGACTCCATAACCTTCGTTTGCAATGGCAAGCGACGGCGTTTTGGGGTAGCTGTCCCAAAGAGCGTCCGGCAGTCACCGCAATTGGCGACTCAGGAATTCGCTCGTCCGACCGTTGGCAAGGTGAGCCGCGGCGGCGTTGTAGTGTTTTCCGTTATGGCGGGAGAAAGCATGACACTGCCCCGGATAGCTGTATACCGACGTATTCGGCTTCTTAGCAACCGCCGCCCTAATCGCCGCTTGCGCAGCTTTGGAGATGAACTCATCCTCCTCGGCTAGATGCATGAGAATGGGCGCATGAAGCCCATCGACCTCTCCTAGATATTTCTCAGTATCGGCGCCGTGATACCAGACCGCGGCGTCGATCCCGTCGTTCCGGACGGCTGTCATGAAGACCATCAGCGCGCCGAGGCAATAGCCGAGCAAGGCAACCTTACCGTTGCATTCCGGAAGACTGCGAGCTGCGTCAATGGTGTCCTTTATGTCCCTTACGCCCGCATCTCTGTCATAAGCCTGATAGAGACGAAGGCCGCGGTCCCAGTCGGCTTGGGAGGTAACGTTCAGGTCGACGCCGGGCTCCTGCCGCCAGTACAGGTCTGGAGCGACCGCGAGGTAACCCTGTTCCGCCAATTCATCGCAGTGCTTGCGAATGTCGGCGTTCACACCGAACAGTTCCTGAAGAACGACAACGGCGGGAGCCGGCAAAGTCTTCGGTCGTGCGATATAGGCGCAGAACGTGCCGCCGCGTCCATTTATGTTGATGTGATCCTTCATTGTTTTCCTATCAGGCGGCTACGTTGATCTGTGCGGAGGTGGCAGCATCTTCGATGAGCTTGGCTGTTTCCTTCGGGTAAGACATGTAGGCCACATGGCTCGCCTTCACTTCGACCGTCTTGGCTTTGGCGCGCTTCGCCATCATGCGCTCCTGATCTGGGTTAATCGATCGGTCTTCGGTTGCCACCATGTAAAAAGTCGGCTTGTGCTTCCAGGCGGGATTGGTGACCTTGTGGGTGAACGAGTCAGTAGAAATCGGTACCTGCGCTATTGCCATGAACTCCGCCTCATCCCGTGGGATGTCCGCTGCGAAGTCGGCCACGAAATGCGCCTGATCTATCCACCAAAGCCCGTTGCTGTCCGGCGTGAACGCCTTGGACGCTTGCGGCAAGGCCTGTTCGATCGACGCACAGCTCTCACCTTCATCAAGAGCGAAGGCGGCAATATACACAAGCGCCGCAACGTGTGGATGATTGCCGGCTTCGGTGATGATGGACCCGCCGTAGCTATGGCCAACCAGAACCACCGGGCCACCCATGGCGTCGATTGCGGCCTTTGTGTACTTTTGATCGTCGGCGTACGAAGTCTCGGGAGGCTGTGCCACCGACACTTTGTAGCCATCATTCTTGAGGATATCGGCAACCCTCTTCCAGCCAGAGCCATCCGCGAAAGCTCCATGTACCAGAACTACATTCTTAATATCCTGACTCATGACCATTTCTCCTTTGCGGTGAAGATCCACTCGGATCAATTGAGTTTCGATGTCGAACGCCTTCGCGCCGAACCGCTATTGTTTCAGTGAGACGTACAACTCATCTGCAACGTAAAGACCTGTTGACTCCTAGTTGACGTGCGCGGAGGCAGCGGCCTCTTCGATGAGCTTGGCTGCTTCTTTCGGGTGAGACATGTAGGCCACATGGCTAGAATTCACTTCGATCGTCTTGGCATGGGCACGCTTGGCCATCATCCGCTCCTGCTGGGGATTGATCGATCGGTCTGCGCTGGCCACCATGTAAAAGGTCGGCTTGTTCTTCCAGGCGGGATTCGTGACCTTGTGGGTGAATGAATCGGTGGAGATCGGCACCTGCGCT
Source organism: Candidatus Acidiferrales bacterium (assembly GCA_035603655.1). Taxonomy (GTDB): domain Bacteria; phylum Acidobacteriota; class Terriglobia; order Terriglobales; family Acidobacteriaceae; genus Sulfotelmatobacter. Next base: position 2,074 of record DATNKA010000325.1, read on the forward strand.
ATAGCCATGAAGTGAGCCTGGGCCGGGGGAATATCCGCCGCGAAGTCGGCCACAAAATGGTCCTGTTCGATCCACCAATTTCCATTGCTATCCGGTTTGAATGCCTTGGAGGCTTGCGGCACCGCCGTTTCGATTGACGCACAACTCTCACCTTCATCCAGCGCAAATGCGGCGATGTATACGAGTGCCGCAACGTTTGGATCGTTGCCGGCTTCACTGATGATGGACCCGCCATAGCTATGGCCGACCAGGACAACCGGGCCGCCCATGGCGTCGATGGCGGCCTTCGTGTACTTTTGATCGTCGGCATACGAAGTCTCTGGGGGTTGAGCAACCGATACCGTGTAGCCATCCTTCTCAAGGATCTTCGTGACGGCGTCCCAGCCGGAGCCATCGGCGAATGCCCCATGCACCAGAACCACATTTTTGATGGCAGACGGCGACGCGGGACCTGCCGCGGCAGCGATCAGAGCCGAGCCCATGAGCATAGCAACGATTGCAACCCAGTAAGTCTTCTTCATGATCATTGTCCTCTCTGGTTTGAGCTTCAGCGAATCGTGCATTGAGCCTCAAACTTGCAGATGGACCATATCCGGAAACGAGCAAGACACTATTGAAAATATCAACCACTTTTGTGGATTCCTGCTTCAAATGTGGAGTGAAGGCGGGCGAAAAGACCACTTCCGGTCTGAGTTCAATGCGAAGGCTCTAGCGGAGTATCAAATCGGCGACGATACCGCATCTACAGGAAAACTAGGCTCAATACCGTCACCGGAGTGGACTTGAGCCTGATCTATTCCTGTGATTGAAGGGATTTACCCTCGGATATTTCGACAAAGATCCTGCGGCCTGAGTGTTCGCGCCTCCATTTTGCCGGAGTCGCACCAACGAGGTTTGCAAACGTCCGGGTAAGCGCAGCTTGATCGGAAAATCCAGCCTGCGCGGCAATTTCCACCAACGAGTTATTGGTTTCCGATAAAAGGCCCTTCGCGATCTCCACGCGCTGCAGAATCAGGTAACGATGTGCGGAGGTCCCAAACGATTTCCTGAATGATCGCGCAAAATGGCTGACGGAAAGCCTACATTCCTCGGCAAGTGTTTCCAATTTTACCTCGCCGTCCAAGTGCTCCCTGAACAATTCCACAACGCGGCGTCTTTGCCACGGTGCCAGACCGCCTTTGAACTGCGAAATAGCTTCAGGAGTCTGACCATACTGGGCGACAAGGTGCGAACAAATCGTCATGGTGAGAGAATCCATGAACAACTGAGAGAACATCTCCGGCCTATTTAGGCATGGCAGAATCAGTTGCGTCAGGTGATAGACGGCCGGGTCGGGAGTTCCATAAATGCAGTGGAGACGCTTAACTCTGGACATTCTGGCATCGTCGGTGAGGGAATCCAAGGTTGCACGCGGAACGTGGTAGTGGATCCAGTCGATCGGGCCTGGATTTCGAATACTCGAATTTGATTCCAGGTCGCACATTGCAACCCCGCCCACTGGCCACGCCCCCGTCTTTGTGTACTTGCCATCGGTCCAAAGTTCCCATTCCCCGTAATTCGCATGATTGAGATGAACCGAAACAACGTAGGCCTTTTCGGAAGGGATGGACGCAGTTCGCTCCGGGATGCCGCTTCGTGCAATCAGTCGGGTGATCGCCATTTGCGGCCGGACGATGGACACCGCAGAATCGATGGCAACATGGGGCGGTTGGTTCATGGTGAAATACTTCGCCATTTGCGCGCCATAGGCGTTTGCTTGGACTTCAGGCGAGGAAGCGGAATTCCGCTTCTGTTCGCAGGTGTGAGTTTTGTTCACGGCGATCTCCAAGAGAAGACGACCGGTCATCTTGAATGGACCCAAGAATACCACCTACTGGGTGCATTTTCTTGGTGAGCTTGAGAAGAAACATGATTGTGATCAGAAATCACAAATTCAGTTCGTTTCGACAAGCCAGGAACGAATGATTCGTCGCCATATCGGGGTAATGTCTCGTGCTCAGCATCAGGTCGCGCATCGAGCAACCAATACCCGCGAAATGCTCCTTCTCTCAGCCGGTAAGTTGTTCCAGGAAGTTGGCTATGTACGAGCGAGCATTCACCGCATCGCCGCCGGTGTGAATGCGCCCAAGGGCACTTTTTACAACTATTTCGCGAGCAAAGAAGAACTCGCCTCAATACTCGTCGATCGCCAATTTGCCGCTATCTATCAATCTCTTTCTCTAGCGCCGGGAGAGAGCGCATACGATCAAGTGAAGCAGCATTTCCAGTTCTTAGCCGTGGAACCGCCGATGATCGAAATAGCTCCACTCCAATTGCTTGCGATCTTCGCTGCCGAGGCTCCGGCAATCCCGCCCAACATCGGGCGAAGGATCGCCGATGACATACACGTCTGGGATAGGCAGTTGGGCGACCTAATCTCACTCGCTCACATTGAGAAAGGGACCTCCGTCGCGGAAGATTCCGCCAAACTAGCGTTACTGTGGACAACGTGCTGGTTTGGGGCCATCGTTCGCAGAAAGTCCGATCCATCTCTAAAGCTTGTGGACGACTTTCTTCCCACCTTGCTCCGCTGCGGTGTCCTTTGACAAGGACCGCAGTCTATCGCCGTTTGCGCAATCGCGCCCTCGATCGAAACCGTGGGGCCTCAAATCGGTGAACGCCTCGGGTCTGGTCGAGTTAACCCCGCGCCACCTCCAGCGGACTTACGCTGTGTTCGGTAAAACGGAAACTGTAAGCAGTGTCCAGCCCTGCCCAATCTCGAACCGGAAGCGAGCGTCACTCACGCGCGACACACGAACAATTTGCTGGCCGCCACGATAGTGAACTATTCGCGCAACTTGGACATCCCGACTTGTAATCGGCATAGGGGGACGGGTCGCCCCGCCTCCCCTGCCACACCACCGTACATGCGGGTCCGCATACGGCGGTTCGGCGGATTAAGCTAAGACCGCACCACCATGGGGGGAAGCCCGAGCGTGGCCAAGTAGGCATTCGGC
>DATNKA010000326.1:0-2183 GCA_035603655.1 Candidatus Acidiferrales bacterium
CGCTCCGCAGTTGCCGTGGCGCCGAATTCAGTCGTCGGCAAGAGTTGCGCACCGGCGCCCGCCGCTGCAGCACGTGCCCGATTTACCCTGGCGAGAGCTGCGGCGAGATCGAGATTTTGATCCAAGGCGCGCTGAACGACCGTCGCCAGCATCGGATCGTTAAAACCTGCCCACCAGCGATCGAGGGGCACGACCGTGACACTCTTGTTGGCTGCGTCATCAACCTGATTGTGGAACGGTGCAAGAGCTGTTGCCGGCGGCCCTTTATACTTCGAGCCGACCGTGCAACCTTCAAGGGCGAGGATGAGCAGCAAACCACTCAGACTGATTTTTGAGATCAAGGGATAGGCGTGCTTCATGCGTTCCTCCTGCCAAACTTGCGCACGATTGTGTAGAAGGCAGGCGTGAACAGAAGCCCGAAGATGGTCACCCCGAGCATCCCGAAGAAGACGGTGGTCCCGAGCGACTGACGCATTTCCGATCCCGCTCCCTGCGCGACCGCGAGCGGAGCAACGCCGGCAATGAAGGCGAAAGAGGTCATAAGGATCGGGCGGAGCCGTACCCTTGCAGAATGTACCGCCGCTTCACTGGCCTCGACACCATCATGGTCCTGTCGCTGCTTTGCGAACTCCACAATCAGGATTGCGTTCTTGGCCGCAAGGCCGAGGAGCACTACGAACCCAATCTGCGCCAAGATATCGATCGGCATGCTCCGGATGTGAAGACCGGTCGCTGCGGCAAGCAAGCACATGGGCACGATCAGCACAATGGCCAGTGGTATTGTCCAGCTCTCATATTGAGCGGTGAGGACGAGGAAGACGAACAAGGCGGAAGCACCAAATATGGCTACCGTCGGAATGCCTTGCTGTTCCTGCTGATGGGCGAGATCAGTCCACTCATAGCCGATGCCCTTCGGGAGGACCTGATCAGCTAGTTCCTCCATGCGTTTCAAAGCTGTGCCCGATGCCACGCTGGGTGCTGCGGCACCCATGACCTCTGCCGCGGGGAAAAGGTTGTACCGGGGTACACGGTACGGCTTGGCCTGATCCCTGAACGTCGCGACCGTACCGACCGGGACCATATCGCCAGTTGTGTTGCGCACCTTGAGGCGCGCAATGTCTTCCGACGTCCGTCGAAATCGTTCGTCTCCCTGGACATAAACCGGATAGGTACGGCCCATGAAGTTGAAGTCATTCACGTATTGCGACCCTACATAGAGCTGCATGGTTGAGAAGACATCGCTCGGCGTAAGGCCGACCTTCTCAGCTTTCAGGCGGTCGATATCGGTGAAGAGAGACGGCGCGCCCGAATTGAAGAGCGTGAAGACACCTGCAAAGGTCTTGTCCTTATTGGCTGCTGCGACTAGTTCGTTGGCCGCATTGGCTAGCGCCTCAGGACCAAGTCCAGCGCGATCCTCAAGCATCAGCTTGAATCCGCCTGCAGCGCCCAAACCTTGGACAGTAGGAGGCATGATCACGAGAACGTTGGCGTCTTTTACAACCACCAGCTTTTCTCGGAGCGCTTTTACCATCGTCGCGGCGTTCACGCCCGGCATGTGCAAACCGAAGAGCGACGGCAGAGACGTAAACACCGTCCCCACATTGGGCGCGACGGTAGAAGTCGACACATCATACCCTGCGGTTGGCGAGGTGTGCAGAATGCCAGGAATGCCCAGCGCGATCTCATTCACCTGGCGGACAACTTTGTCGGTACGCTCGAGGCTAGCGCCGGGAGGCAATTGAACAATGATGGCAAGGTACCCGATGTCGGAGTCCGGAATAAATCCAGTTGCCATCTGTGACATCTGAAAGGTCGTAAGGCCGATCAGACCAGCGTAGACGACCAGTACGACAGCGGTCGCCCGGACGATGCGGCCGGTCAGCTTGCCGTAGCTCGACGACATCCACTCGAATGCCCTGTTGAAATAATCGAAAAAGGGATTGATGAAACTGGCCAGGCCAGTCGGTCCCTTAGGAGCGTCTCCCAGTTTGTGGGGCTTTAGGAGGATGGCGCAGAGGGCAGGGCTCAGCGTGAGAGAGACGAAACATGAGATGACAGTAGAAGCGGCGATTGTGATCGCAAATTGCCTGAAAAACAGCCCGGAGATTCCGGAGATGAAAGCGACTGGGACGAACACCGCACAAAGGGTGAGAGCTATGGCTATCAGCGCCGCGGATACCTCG
>DATNKA010000327.1:0-3224 GCA_035603655.1 Candidatus Acidiferrales bacterium
AGCCTGCCGGCAGCCAGAGGCCGCCGATGCGTCCGGTGCATCTGGGCATCGAAGCGCCGTTCGATATATTGATTTAGCGTACCGGTGCCGCTGGCAACCAGCAGAGTGCCCAATAACGTGTGAATCAACGGCCAGAATGGAAAACCTTGCGGCTCGGTTGCATGACCCAAATAGAAGCCGGTGAAAGTTGCCACCGCGATCAGGAAATTGACCTCTGGCTTGGTAAGAGCCCAATAGTCGGACACCATCGCATAGGCGCGAACTGCAGACGTTGGCTGTGCGTCTGCTGCCGTTGCGGACGGGGCGCTAATAATAAGGATGGATTCGCTCGCCACGTCTAGATCACCTCCGCCTCGGAACCATTTCGTGGCTGTGCCGCGAGGTTGCGCCACGCGAGTTGCCCTGGTTTGTGCGAGCGTTGATTAGGAGGCGAGAGTATCTGCATTGCGATGGCGACTGCGGGAATCAGATACGCGAACGTTACCCAGACCCACATCAGCGCTCCTGCACATTCCTGGTCTTGGAGAGGAGACAAACCGAACAGTTGAGTAGTAGACAGGTAGCAAGGGTAAACAGGGCGGTTACAAAACGCCAGGAATGCAGAAAGAAGGTCACAAGGCAACGTGGCGAGGAAAAGGTATAAAGCCATGGACCACCGAGGCGCCGCTCCGCTCGAAGAGGGCCGCAGCACGGGCCACCAGAACAAGAGGCCAGCCAGAAGAAAACAGCCGTCCTCGACTCCATGTATCCAATGCGACCGCATGGCCAGCTCAAACGCAACGGGAAGATGCCATCCGATCACCGCAGAAGTACCCACCAACCAGCACAACACAGGGTGCGTAAGACGCCGTTCGAACGATCCCGCCGGCAGGCTGTCGAGGAGCACTTTGTTTTCAATAAAGCATCTCGACATCCAGCTCTGCAGTACGAGCACTGGCGCCCCAGCCAAAGCTAGAGGAGCGGCAACAGTCATCAACAGGAGATGCTTCACCATGTGGATGGTGAGCGACTGATGATCAAGTGTGGCCAGGGGGGATGCCACGGCAGTCCAGACTGAGACGAGGCCACACATAAACGCGAACAGCCGCCAAACGGGGATGAGATTTGGGTGAGCATCTCGAAGATAAAGCCAGCCGCGCAAGTAAAACAACGCCGTGACCACCAGCGCGAATGCGACGGCGAGGAGCAGCGACAGCGGCTGCATGTGGGCATGGGGTTCGAACATGTCTAGGTCTACCGTGGGGTAACCTCGCTTGCGCCGAGTGCAATGGCACGAGAAGCGTCACGTGCTGGCGGTTGACTAGCCGGGTGCAACGTCTTAAGGAACGCCACCAGCGCAGTAGTCTCCGCCGGACTGAGATTCTTTCCATAGGCTGGCATATTCCCTCCGCCCTGGATCACCTGGCGAATGAGTTGGTCTTCGGTGAGGCGCAGAGCAACCCTGTCTAGCGCCGGTCCACGCTGCCCCCCTTGATCATCCAGAGAATGACAGTTGTGACATTGCTTGTCCTGGAAGACGAGGGCACCGTGGCGCTCCAATGCCGTGAGACCTTTCAGGTATTCTGCCGGAATTGGATCGCTGCTCGATGCATCCATGACTGGACTCCAGGGTGTGTGCTCCGCTAGATGAGTCAGCGTGCCCAGGCCTACGGCGACCAAAAGAATCGTGAGCACAGCAATTGGCCTGCTCTTCCAGCTCTTCTCACCTTCCCCTGCGACAAACGGAAGCGCCAGCAGGACAACGATTCCGACGGCTGGGCCAATCAGGAGGATCGGTGTCTCGGCAGATGGGGGCAAGAACGAGAGCAGTGCATATAGCCACAAAAAGAAGAAGTCGGGACGCGGGGCAGTCTGAATTATCGTGGGATCGGGCTGGCCACTCGGGCCAAAGGGGCCGAAATGAATCGCACACACGCCAATTGCGAGAAGTATGAAGCCGGAGAAGAAAATGTCCTTCCATATTGCTCCAGGCACGAACGGTATGCCCTCTTTGTGTGTGAGTTCGTGATATTCCCGCATATATGTCGCGCGCCGGACGATGCGCCCGGGCATCGGCCATTCGTTGATTCCTAATTTCAGCACCATGAGCAAATGCACGCCGACGAAAGCAATCAGCAGTCCCGGAATCACGAAAACGTGCAGTGCAAAGAATCGCGAAAGGGTTGCGCCGGCAATGATCGGGCCGCCGAGCATCAGATTTACAGCCCACGGCCCAATCACCGGTACTCGGCTTGCGATGGATGCCCCGATGCCAAGTCCCCAGTAGGCATCCTGGTCGAACCTTAGGACCTGGCCTGTAAAGGCCATGCCCAGGGTCACGAGTAAGAGAAAGACGCCAACGATCCAAGTGAGTTCTCTGGGGAACTTGTAGGCTCCGAAGAGGAAGACTTGCACCATATGGATCAGGACAATCGCAACCATGAAATTCGAACCCCACCCGTGCAAGGCTCGTATGAACCAACCGAGAGCGACGCCATGATTGAGCGTCTGCAGGCTGTTCCATGCCTCTCCTGCAGAAGGCACGTAGATCAGCGCGAGTAAAATGCCCGTAACAATCTGCAGCATGAAACACGTGAGCGCGGCGCTGCCGAAAACATAGAACCAGCTTGCGGTATCGCGTGGAACTCTATGCTCAGCGGTTTCGCGGATCGGCGCTCCAAGCTGCAGCCGTAGATCGAACCACTCGCCGACTTTCTGGATCAGGCGCATGTCGTCTTCCCTCCCGCCTTGCTCGCAACCGGCTGACCGGGAGTCGGCATTTCGCCCGCCTTGATCAGAAGTTCTCCACCCTCGATTTTGTAGTGGTACTGGAACAGTCCCCGCGGGGGAGGCCCCGACGCACGTGAGCCGTCCTGGTAATAGGCTCCGCCATGACACGGACACATGAATAGGCTCGACTGCGGAAACCACCGAACCGGACATCCGAGGTGCGCGCAGTTCACCGCGAAGACTTGGAAGCTCCGACCGTCAATATTCCGGACCCAGCATGCGATATCGTCAGTCGCGCCATCCCAAACATTGGCTACCGGATTTCTATAAGTGGCGAGCCGAGTTTGTCCGGGCGGAAATTGTTCGAGCGCTCCCAACGAGAGCCATGACTCGTAGCCGGGCTTACGTGCGCGGACCACCGGTGACAGCACATACCTGACGATCGGCACCGCTAGAATGACGGCGACGACGCCGTTGAGAAACAAACCAAGTTTCACCAGCGCCACGCGTCTGGA
>DATNKA010000328.1:0-3113 GCA_035603655.1 Candidatus Acidiferrales bacterium
CGCTCTTCTCTCGATAACAGCGCACCAGCCTGGTCCATACCGCGCCGATCATCTCCGATGTTTCCCAGGCAGTCAGATTGTGTTTGTCGACCAGTTCATTCAATTCTTCCAGGATCGATTTCGCTAACATATGACGGTTCGTCTGCAGGCAGATGTCCGCCAGCAAAAGCTTTCTTTGAAACCGTAAGCGCCCATTCGCCTCTGCCGCCGCCAGTGCTGCCATGGTGGCTAGTGCGCCGTCCACGTCTCCTGAGCGGGCCTTGCGTTCGGCTTCCGCCCATGAATCTCCCAGGGAGCCCTGCGGAGTATCCGATCCCAGCGCCAAAGAATGCATGCTCACGAGACCGCCCGCATTCGTTCCCTTCGAAAGCGCGCCTTGCTTCTTGCGCAGAATGCTGGTTACCGCGGTGCGGCAGTCATCGAAAACTTGATTGGCGCTGGCAAATGAAAGCGCACCCGGCCCAAACTTCTCGTTTGCCACTTGCTCTAGCTCCGCAAATTCGCTCCGCGCTTCTTCGAGCTCATTGCCTAGCGTTTCGTACTGCTCCCTGCTTCCAGCGGCGGCGGCAGATTCAAATTCCGCTGCGCTAATCATGCCGTTCTGCCGTAGAGCTTCGTCGCGATAGTTCAACGAATAATTCACCGCCGGCGAAGGCCGCATGGTCAGCGGAATCTCCCGCATCACCTCGGCAAGCTTGTCGTTGAGCCAATCTAACTTTCCGTACCTGTCTTCGAGACTGCCGTTCTCCGGCACCGGGTAGAGACCTTTATCGCTAAACTCCGTGAGCAGCCCCCGCACCGCCCAAATCCCATCTCGCACCCCGGCGAACCCATGCAGGCGCGCACAGGATTCCGTCAGAAATACTCCCAACTCCAGATCCTTGGATTTCGTACATAACGCTTTCTCGACAAGTTCCTTATAGTTGGACCAGTCCGTCTTAATCGGATTGGCGGGTTGCCAATCGCGCTTGTCGGCTGTGTCGCTGAGATTGGGCTTCGCCTTCTTGATTGCGACCCAATCTTTCAACGCCCTCAGGTCTTCTCCCGCGGGCTTTTCTGCGGAGATCGGGATCAGGACCCGCTCGTCCACCACTCGAGTCACGGACATGCCGCCACCTCAAGCGTGCGTACCTGAAGAATCGGGCAATCGGTCTCGCCTGATGCGATCACCTTCTGCCCGTAAGCCAATGTGAATTCCCCCCGATTAACCGGCCAAATGGTGCGACGGCCGAGCTTTAAATCGTCAGATTGCAGATGGGAATCAACGTAAAGGGAAAATACGAGCACTTCACCGTGCGCGCCGGAATGAAGTGCCAAGGTTGCTGGAGCCCATACCATATCGCGCAAGTATTTAGGCTCGGGAAGGGAAAGCAGTTGCAGAGAATCCCATGGGATCCAGGTGTAGTGGCCTTCCATGATGACTTCAAGAAATGGTCCCAGCAAGTCGTTGGTGTCGCTCAGTTCGTCAATCTGCGCGCCATTGAGCGTACCGTGTAACTCGCCACGCAGGTCGAGCGCGGTCTGGAGCGACTTGGCAGCCGACGTGGAATCGCTGGCGGCATAGTGTTCGACCGCTTCCAGCTGAGCGTCTGCGTAGGGCGAATCGTCGATCACGCGAGGGCGAGGGCCGCCGTGAAAGAAACGCCTGCGCTCTTTCTCCGCCTGGATGGCTCCCAGATACATGCCGGCCCCGCCGATCATCTCGGCATTTGACGTCGCGAGTACTTCCAGTTGTTTGCCGGCGCGCTCCAAGTCTCCGTTGAGGCAAAGCAGTTCAAAGTAAAAGGTGCGCGCAGCCAAGTCGGTGGGCTTGGCCTTAACCTCTCCAGCTACGCGCTCAATCGCAGCCGAGAGCTGACCGGTCTCAAGCAGTTCGGTTCCGACCATGTCAGCTCCTTCATCATTCGTCTGATCTACGCAGAGGTTACGTCGGGCCGGTTCGGAAACCCAGCCCCCTGCAAGAGTGATCGCTTATGCAGCGACTTTGTTTTCCACCAAACTCCATCCGCCGGTCGTGTTGCCGCCCTTGCTTCCATCCGTACGCTTCTGCTGGGTGTAAGTCCACTTAATCGTGCCGTAGTTGAAGCTGACAGATTCACTCGGAAAATCGCCACCGCCGGCCGGTGCGACATGGGAAATCACGACTTGCTCCATCTTGATCTCCATGTACTTCACCCGCGCGTCGCCGGAGGCGCGCATTAAATTGATGGTTACGTCCTTAAGATGCTTGCCGCTGGAGCACAGCTCGTAGAGCTTGGGCGAAGCCAGGTCCACGAATTTGGTGATCGAGAAGTCCGAATGCTGGCAGCGTCCAACGGTACCGCCTCCAGCGGAGGAGCCGGTCGCGGACGCCGGCTGCGAAATAGAGTGGTTGTAAGAGAGAAGCTCGATCCAGTCTTTGTGCTCTGAATCGGTGCTCTCCCCTTTAAGGCTATCAACTTGCATGAACATATCGGGCATAACTAGCTCCTTATTACTGATGCGGACAGAGTTCGAGATTGCAAAACCTGCAACCCCTGCGTTTCACACTTAGGCCTTGGCCGGCAGCTTGGCGACCAGGCGCAGCGATACTGTGAGTTCGTCCAACTGAAAGTGCGGCCGCAAATACGCCACAGCGTTATACGCTCCCGGCTTGCCTGCAATTTCAGTGACTTCAATTCGCGCCTCGCGCAAGGGGAACTTGGCCTTTTGTTCTTGACTGGCCAAATCATCCAGCAGAACATAATGCGAGATCCACTGATTCAGGAACTGCTCGCATTGCTCGCGCGACATGAAAGAGCCGATCTTGTCGCGCATCATCGCCTTGAGATAGTGGGCAAAACGCGATACCGCGAAGATATATTGCAGCTGCGCGGAGAGTCTCGCGTTGGCGTTGGCATCGTCGCTCAGATAGACGGTCGGCTTCTGGCAGGATTGCGCCGCCAAAAACGCCGCCCGGTCCGTGCCCTTGTAGTAGCACAGCGGAATGAATCCCAATTTCGCGAATTCATTTTCGCGGCGGTCGGTGATCGCGATTTCGGTGGGACACTTTACGGCAATGTCGCCGTCATCGGTAGTAAAGGTGTGCGTCGGCAGACCTTCCACTAACCCTCCACCTTCCACTCCCCGGATGG
>DATNKA010000329.1:0-5099 GCA_035603655.1 Candidatus Acidiferrales bacterium
AAGGGGTCGGCATTCACCGACTACTTCGTGCTGTGCAGCGGTACGAATCCGCGGCAGGTGCAGGCGATAGCGGACGAGGTGGAACTGCGCCTTAAGGCTGCAGGGCTGCGTCCCGCGCACGTCGAGGGGTACCGTCAAGCCGAGTGGATACTGGTCGACTATGTGGACTTCGTTGTTCATGTTTTTTCCGAGAAGGCGCGGAAGTTCTACGATCTCGAACGTCTGTGGAAAACGGCCAAGCGGCTCGAACCTTCGGAGTTGAAAGCGAAGACTCCGACGAAAGCGGCATCGAGAACAAAGACAAAAACAAAAGTGAAGACCAAGACGACAAAGACAATGCCGCGGCGTAGGGCCTCGGCGGCTCCTGGTCGCAAGAAGGCGTAGTTTCCGTCCCGGAATTAAACCTCACCTCATCGCATTCTGCCTGTTATGACGATTTCTTCCAGCCCGGCCCGGAACCTCGCAAAACCGAACCCTCCAAAGGTGAGACTGGCTGGGGGAGCCTATCCCGGTGCCTTGTGCGAGGCGAGAACATCGAATCCGGCGCGTCCGTGGTGCTGGCGTCGCCAAGCCAGTAAACTCCATCAGCCGTGAATATCAAGATTGCGTGGGTGGGCAAGACGAAAGAGCCAGCGATTCGCTCGCTGACGGACGAGTATCTGAAACGGATTTCGCGGTATGTGCCGGTGGAGGGGTTAGCGCTGCGCGACGAGGACGCGCTTCTCGAAGTGTGCGGACGGGCGGCGCCAGCCAAAGGTCGCAAATCAAACCGGGGTAAATCCGGCACCGGTAAGTCGACACTGGCCCTGATGGATTCCCGCGGGAAAGAGCTTTCCTCAGAGGAGTTCGCGCGCTTTTTGGGAGAGTATCAGGATCGTAATCCGCTGCCGCTGGTATTCGCCGTGGGCGCGGCAGATGGATTCAGCGAAGCTGCGCGTAGCACGTCGCAGCATATATTTTCGTTGGGAAGGATGACGCTGGCGCATGAACTTGCTCGCGTGGTTCTGCTGGAGCAAATCTATCGCGCATTCACCATCTTAAAGGGGCATCCATACCATTTGGGACACTAAGTCGGTGTCATTTCAGCTCAGCGACAAACGGTAGGAGAAAACCTCCTTGCCCATGCGGCGGGAGACTATTCCTTTGAAGCTTTGAAGTAAGCAGAAGTAATCCCCCTCTACTTCCACCGGACCTCCGTTGTCCTTGCCTGACGGTCGCACCTTGCAGCTCGTGGGCCCTCTCCCCACCGGCTAGACTTTTCAATACTCCAATGCAGCTTCGTCACCACTGGAATAGCTTTGCCTCGATAGCCCCTCAGGGTCGCAGCGACTCGTTTGCCCTGGTCTTCCAGATGCAGTTCGCTACCGGCGGGGCCTTGCCCCTGTATATCCACTATTGCGGAGAAGGTCTCTAGTATTCGGAAACCACTCCGGAGGCAAACATTGCGCACGGATTATCTCTTTGGCGGCTCCCTTGAACAATGTGGCCAACCGCAGATTCCTGAGCATTTTCTGACTCCGGCCTGGCGGAGAATTTAGCACGAAACCTGGCCCTCAAACTCAAGGCAAGGTTTACTCTTAGTAGGTACACTGTAGTTGTGAATGCCGGGTGCACTTTCGTGAGTTGTAGCACTAACCTACAGTTTGAACGAACCAAAGCAATCATTGGAGACTAGATTCATGAGAGATGTGATGGAACTGCTGCGAGCGAAAGAACAAGAGTTGTTGAGAGTGAAACGACAAGTCGAAGCTTTACGCATCGCTGCGCCCCTGTTGGGCGGAGATGACGATCCGTCCGTACCCGCAGCCAAACCGGGCAATAAAGGAACAGGGAATCTGAGCTAATCGTACTGTTTCGGTGGGGGTCAGAAGTGGAGACCTCCCTGCTGCGCACCGCCGGCCTTAACTTCACGCTCAAAAGCCAACGGCGACAGCGCCGAGCGCGCATCCAACGCCAGGACAGCAGATTTCGTCGTTCACTGCGTGACGGTCGCTTGATAACTGACCGTTTGCCACTGACCGTTGCGGCGGACCCAGACTCGGGTGTAGCGATACGGTCCGCTGAAATCCTCGCCGAGTTGGTGGCCTTTGACGTCGGCGCGAGCGGTCACCACAGCCATGTCGCCATAGACCCGCACCACCATATCGGTAACATTCATAGCTTCATAGCGGAGTTGACCGCTGCGGCGTGCGGAAATGGTCTCCTGTTTGGTCGTCACCTGTCCGAGCGGGGTAATCGCGACATAATCTTCGGCGAGGGTTCGCAGAGAAAACTCGGAATCGCGGCGGAGGCTGGCTTCTTTCGATTGGCGCTCCATGTCGATGATCTGACGAATCGTCTCCTGGTCGGTGGAATCGAAGTTGCGTCGCGGGTGAAGAGCAACGTGCTGCGCGGAAAATGCAGGCTGAGCCATGAGAACGCAAAACAATAACACAACCAAGTTGTTAATCACGATGAGACCTCCGCTGCTCTGCCAGGGGCAGAGATCGGCTTGCACCGGGATACGCGAGTTTTGATGCGGGAGTTCCCAAGAATATTCGAATTTTCAGTGGATCCGTACGGACAATGCATAATGCAGTTCCGAGCCGATATTGAGGCTTTCTAGTAGAATCAATCATCCTCAATAAGTCATGAACGACGTGCGTCGTGGTCTGATCATCGTAAACACCGGGCCAGGAAAGGGGAAGACGACTGCGGCCATGGGGACAGCTCTGCGCGCGGTAGGGCAGGGCATGAAAGTCCTGATGCTGCAGTTCCTGAAAGGCTCCTGGCACTACGGCGAACTGGACGCGGTCCAGGCCTTTGGGGATAAGTTTGTGATGAAACAAATGGGGCGGGGCTTTGTGAAGGTGGGCGCGGAGAAGCCTGATGCGGATGATGTGAAGATGGTGGAAGAGGCGTGGGCTGCAGGGGAGCAGGCGATCCAGTCGGGCGAGTGGGATCTGGTGGTGCTGGATGAGATTAACTATGCGATCAGTTATGGCATGTTGGACGCAGCCAAAGTGGTTGAGAGTCTGAAGAAGAAGCCGGAAATGGTTCACGTCATCTTGACGGGAAGAAACGCCCACCCCACAATTGTCGAGGCCGCCGATACGGTGACCGAAATGCGTCAGGTGAAACACGCTTACGAAAAAGGTGTGATGGCGCAGAGAGGGATTGAGTATTGAGGAGTGAATACCTAGTACCGAGTCAACCCGTTTTTCTCGGTACTCCGTACTAGGTACTCGCAACTGATATATGACTTGGTTCAAGCGGGAATCCGGGGATTTGGATAATTCGGGTAAGAAGACGGTTCGTACCGAAGGCTTGTGGGTGAAGTGTGAGAACTGCCGCCAGATCATCTGGAAGAAGGATCTGGAAGACAATTTAAATGTTTGCCCGAAGTGCGAAAAGCATTTTCGCATTGACGCTCGGACCAGGCTGGCATTACTGCTGGATGAAAATCAATACCAGACGTTGGACGGGAACCTATCGTCGACCGATCCGCTGAAGTTTGTGGATTTGAAATCATATTCTGCTCGTTTGCGGCAGGCGCAGCACGATACCGGTCTGAAAGATGCTGTGATCAACGCGCAGGGCAGGTTGCTGGGACGGCCCGTGGTCGCCAGCGTGATGGAGTATGCCTTCATAGGCGGCAGCATGGGCGCGGTAGTGGGCGAGATGATTACGCGAGCAGTTGAACGGGCGTTGGACTCGAAGACGCCGCTGATTATTGTTTCCGCTTCAGGCGGGGCACGAATGATGGAGGGCGTGGTCAGTTTGATGCAGCTCGCCAAGATTTCGGCCGCGCTGGCTCGGCTGGATAAGGCGAAGGTTCCCTATATTTCCGTTCTAACTGATCCGACTACGGGCGGCGTGACCGCTTCGTTCGCCATGCTGGGCGACTTGAATATTGCCGAACCCGGCGCGCTGATTGGGTTTGCCGGGCCACGGGTGATCGAGCAAACCATTCGCCAGAAGTTGCCGGCGGGATTTCAGCGCAGCGAATTTCTACTGGAGCACGGAATGCTTGACGCCGTGGTGCCCCGCAAAGAACTCAAGCCATACATCGCGCGAGCTCTGGATTTCATGGTTGGAAGATGTTAGCTCTTAGCCTTTAGCTCTTAAGCTTCTGGCTTCCCGCAGAATTGCGGTGTGCGCAGCTTCCTTGGCTCCTCAAGCTAGCCTGAATCTTCAAGTCATTTTGGTAGTCTGAAGTAAAGGGAAAAGCCGCGGGCCGGTGGCTAAGAGCTCACGGCTAAAAGCGTAAAAGCTTGTCAACCTCCTATCAAACCGCGGTGTCCCGCATGTTCGCGCTGGGGCACGAACTGGCGCAGACGCCCTCCCACAAATTCGACCTCGCGCACATGCGGGTCTTGTTGGCGGGGCTGCATCATCCGGAGCGCCGTTTCCCAAGTGTTCTGATCGCGGGCACGAATGGGAAGGGTTCGACTGCGGCGACGCTGGCTGCGATCCTGCAGGCTTCGCGATTGAAAGCCGGTTTGTACACCTCGCCCCATCTGGTTCGGATCAATGAGCGGATTCGCGTGAATGGCAAAGAAATCAGCGACCACGATTTTGCGAATCTGCACAGCAGGATTGAGCGCGCAGCCGAGAGCTTGGTCGAAAACCTGGAGCTGCCCTGGCATCCCAGCTTTTTTGAAATGATGACGGCGATTGCGTTTGAGCACTTCGCGCAAAAGAAAGTTGACCTCGCGGTTCTGGAAGTGGGCATGGGCGGCCGGCTGGATGCGACCAATGTGGTAGAGCCGCTGGTATCCGTTATTACTGACATATCGCTTGATCACCAGAAATTCCTCGGAAACAGTTTGGGCGAGATCGCGCGCGAAAAAGTAGGAATTATTCGTCCGAACGGAGCAGTGGTGACTTTACCGCAGCAGCCGGAAGCCAATGACGTGATCGGAAACACGATACTCGAACTGGGAGCAATCGCAGTGAATGCCGTTCCCTATGTGCCACCGGTTTCGCCGGCCAGTGCCAACTACCTCGTTCCCGGTTCTGCGGTTCCAGGCACCGTCCCGAGCAAACCTGGTTTAGTATCTCGCTACCCGCTTGAAGTGTTGGGGGACCAGATTCTGGTGGAGACGCCGTTAGTGGGG
>DATNKA010000330.1:0-11283 GCA_035603655.1 Candidatus Acidiferrales bacterium
GACGGGAAGGCATCGTCTGATATACCGGCCTTGAAACTGTACTGGGGAAAACCCACGGTACAGGATTTTAGGGGGAGCGGAACTGGGTTTGGTTCCTGGCTATCGACTGGTACTGGCCGACGATTTTGCTATTGCCAGCCTCCGCCGAGCGCCTTGTACAGTTGGACGAGGCTTCGGTATTCATCGCCCCGCGCGGCGGCAAGCGTCAGTTCTGCACCGTAAAGCGACCGCTGTCCGTCGAGCACTTCGAGATAGGTCGTTGTGCCGCCTTTGTAGCGAAGGGTGGAAATGCGGACGGTTTCTTGCAGATCAGCGACGCTATCCTGCTGGCGTGTCCGGACCTGATGAAGTTTTTCGTAACCGATGAGCGCGTCGGAAACATCTCCAAAGGCTTGCTGGATCGCTTGTCGGTACGCGATCAGAGCCTGCTGGTGTTCCGACTCAGCCAGATGCAAATTGCCTTTCAGCGCGCCTCCCGTGAAAATCGGCTGGCTCACCTGCGCGCCGTAAGACCAGACGCCAAGCTGTGTCGTCATCAAGCTCGAAAAGGCACTGCTTCGACCGAAAGAACCGCCACCTGATCCGGTCAGCGAGATTTGCGGAAAGAACTGAGCCTTGGCTACACCGATGTTGGCGTTCGCGCCGATCAAATTTTGTTCCGCCTCGCGAATATCGGGACGGCGCTCGATAATCGAAGACGGAAGGCCAGCTGGAATTTCAGGTGGAAGTGCCTGCTCAACCAGCGGAATACCGCGCGACACGTCTTGCGGATAATTGCCGAGGAGGATGCTGATGGCATCTTCTTCCTGACCGATTTGCCGCTCCAGGTCCGGAATCTGGGTATTCGCCGTATCCAAGACTTGCTGTGCCTGGAGTACATCGAGCTTCGTCGCGACGCCGTGCTCAAGGCGCAGTTTCGTGAGTTTGACTGAATCAGTTTGCGTGTTGACCGTCTCACGCGTGATCTGGAGCTGCAGATCTAGTTGCAAAAGAGTAAAGTAGTCGCTCGCCACATCGCCGACGAGGGTCAGAACGACGACTTGCCGTGCGTCTTCTGTAGCCAGGAGTTGGGCGCGCGCCGCCTCATTGGCGCGGCGCAGCCGGCCAAAGAAATCCAACTGGAAAGCCGCGTCGGCAGTGAGCGTCAGAAAGTTGTACCTGGATTGAAAGGTATTTTCCTTGCCGCCATCGAAGTTGGCGTTGCCGGATACCTGAGGAAACAGGCTGGAACGGGTGACAGTAAGCTGAGCGCGGGCTGCATTGATGCGTTCGGTCGCAAGTTGCAGATCGTAGTTTTGTTTGAGCGCTGTGCGAATGAGTTCCTGCAGCCTCGGATCTTGAAACACCTGCCACCAGGGAAGATCGGCGAACGAAGCAGCCTGCGCCTGAAGCTGAGGATTCTCTGACAGGTCACGATATGCCGCAGGAGTCTGAACGGCAGGCCGGTGATACTTCGGGCCGACCATGCAACCGACAAGCATGCCGCAGAGCAATATCGCGTTGAGCGATTTGGCGATTTTCATGAACGCGAAACTCCGTTTGGAATCTGTACCGATCACCACCCCGCCAAATAATCTCAATCTCCCGGTGCCGGAGAAGGAGTGGCCGGCACAATGCCCGACACAGGCTCCTTGCCCGCGCCCGACCATTTCTCGACCATGTAAAAGATCCCGGGTATGAAAAAGATTCCAAGCGCGCTGGCAGCGACCATTCCGCCGATTACCGCCGTCCCCATAATCTGGCGCGCCACGGAACCGGCGCCGCTCGCCGTCCACAGTGGAACGCAGCCGAGGATAAACGCGAACGAGGTCATCAGGATCGGGCGCAGCCGCAGCCTCGCCCCTTCGAGCGACGCGTCCGCGAGCGGTTTCCCGTGTTCGTATTGATCCTTCGCGAACTCGACGATCAAGATCGCATTCTTCGCCGCCAGGCCAATCAGCATGATCAGGCCGATCTGCGAGTAGACGTCGCTTTCAATCTGTACCATATAGGCAGGCAAAAAAACGCCGAGCAGAGTGCGGCGCAACCAAAGCACCGCAAAAGCTCCGAAGACCGCTACCGGCGTGCTGAGCAGTACGCTGAAAGGCAGCGACCAGCTTTCGTAAAGAGCCGCAAGAATCAGGAATACGAACAACAACGACAGTCCAAAGATCACCGCGGGTGGCACTCCCTGCCGCGCCTTTTGCTCGAGAAACGAAATTCCGGAGTAGTCGAATCCCATCTCTCGCGGCATGGTTTGTTTAAAAACATCTTCGAGGGCTGCACTGGCCTGATCGGCGCTGAACCCCGGCGCGGCACTTCCGTTGATTTGGGCGCAACGGTACTCGTCAAAACGCATGGTGAATTCGGGTCCAAACTGCGATTTGACAGCGGTGAGCGTAGAGAGCGGAACGTTCTCGCCCTTGCTGTTGCGGACATAGAACCGCCCAACGTTATCGGCGCTGGCGCGATCGTCGCTTTCGGCCTCGACGTAAACCTGCCACTGACGGCCGAAGCGGTTGAAGTAGTTGATGAAATAGCCGCCCATGAAGGCCTGGATGGTGCGGTAGACATCGGTAAGATTGACGCCCTGTTTCAATACTTTGTCGCGATCTACGTCGACGAATTTCTGTGGAACGCTAGGCAGAAAAGTGGTGCTCAGGCTGGCGATCTCGGGCCGCTTTCGCGCTGCTTCAAGAAACGTGCTCACATTTTTCGCGAGAAATTGAATGCTGCTGCCGGAGCGGTCTTCGAGGATGAACGTGAATCCGCCGGCGGTGCCAACACCCGGGATAGCTGGCGGCGAGAAACTGAAAGCAATTCCTACCGGAAATTTCGTGAGTTGCTGATTCAGATGCGCCTTGATGGCCTGAAATTGCTCGGCTCTGGTTGTGCGTTCATCCCACGGCTTGAGAGTGACTACAAAGAATGCGTTGTAGCTGGTACGAACAAAACTGAGCAAGCTGAAACCGATGACGCTGGTCGTGTATTTCACACCCGGTGTGTTCGCCAGAATGTTTTCGATCTGTGTCGCGGCTTGAGATGTCCGCTCCAGCGAAGCGCTGTTGGGCAATTGCAGGTTGATGTACGCGTAGCCTTGATCTTCATCCGGAAGGAAGCTCGACGGCACGCGACTGCCAAAGAATCCGGCCGCGACGCAAAAGGCCAGCAGGAGCGCAACCACCACAGCAGTCTTCTTGAGCAGGACATTGCTCCACCCGACATAGCCGTCGGTGGCCCGCTCAAAAACGCGGTTAAACCAATCGAAGAATCTCCGCAGCAGCCCGTGGCTCTCTTGGCGCGGACGAAGCAGTAGTGCTGCCAGAGCAGGGCTGAGCGTTAGCGCGTTGAACGCGGAAAGAATGACCGAAATGGCGATGGTGACTGCGAATTGCTGATACAGCCTGCCAGTGATTCCGGGAATGAAGGCGGTGGGGACGAATACGGCGGAGAGAACCAGCGCGATGCCCACAACAGGACCCGAGAGTTCCTCCATCGCTTTTAATGCCGCATCTTTCGGAGTCATCCCCTCTTCGATATGGCGCTCCACACCTTCCACAACGACGATTGCGTCATCCACCACCAGTCCAATCGCAAGCACCAAACCAAAGAGAGAAAGTGTGTTAATCGAAAAACCAAACAGCGGGAAAAAGATGAACGTGCCTATCAACGAAACCGGTACGGCCAGCAGTGGAATTAGGGTAGAGCGCCAGCCCTGAAGAAAAAGAAAAACAACAATGATAACCAGGACGAGCGCGATCAGAAGAGTCTCAACGATCTCCTTGATACCCTGAGTCACGGAAAGCGTGGTGTCGAGGGAGACGGCGAAATCCATATCCTCGGGAAAACGCTCTTTCATTTGCGCCATCAACTTCTTGACCCCGGCTGCGGCATCGACCGCGTTCGATCCGGGCAATTGATACGCGGCAATAATGGCGCCCGGCTTGCCGTTAAAGCGTCCCGAGATACTGTAGTCTTGTGCGCCAAGCTCCATTCGAGCGACGTCGCTTACTCGTACCGTCGCACCGTCGGGTGTTTCGCGGACAACAATGTTGCCGAATTCTTCTGGCGAAACCAGGCGCCCTTGCGAGAGAACAGTGTAGGTATATTCTTGACCCTTGGGAGCAGGCTCGCCTCCGGCCTTGCCGGAGGGGTTCACGGTGTTTTGTGCCTGAATCGCGCTGACGATCTCTGGGATGGTAATACCGAGCTTTGAAAGAGTATCCGGCTTTACCCAAAGGCGCATCGCGTATTGGCCGGCGCCAAATACCTGAACGTTGCCAATGCCGGGCGAGCGAAGAATCGGATCGACGATATTGATGTACGCGTAGTTGGCCAGAAACTTGGCGTCATACGTTCCGTGCGGAGAATAAAGAGCAACCCACATCAGCGGAGCGGTGACCGATTTTCGAACCGTGATGCCGTAGTTGTTTACGTCCGGGGGAAGCTGGGAGGCCGCCTGCGTTTCTCGAGATTGCGTGAGAATGAAATCGGTATTCGGATCGGTCTTAACGTCAAAATCCACGATGAGGCTAGTGCTGTTGTTCCCCGTGGCGTTCAGCGAATACATGTAATTCATGTTGTCGACGCCATTCATTTGCTGCTCGATAGGAGTGGCTACCGCTTGCTCAAGAGTCTGCGCGTCGGCCCCAACGTAAGTGGCAAGTACTTGAATTTCGGGTGGGGTAATGTTGGGAAACTGCGCGACAGGCAAGCTCAGAACCGTGAGGGAACCAACCAACACCATGACGATGGAAATCACCATAGCGACAATGGGGCGGTTGATGAAGAATTTCGACATGGATCATCTGTCCTTATCGATTCATCGATCTTTAGCTCATCGATCCTTGGCTTCTGCTACGAAAGGCTTGGGATTCACGTGCACGCCCGTGCGCATTCTTTGAACCCCTTCCGCTACGACTCGGTCGCCGTGATTCAGGCCGCTCGCGATGATCCATCGGCTATCGACCCGGTCCCCCACGGTGACGGTGCGAACGTCGACTTTGTTTTCGGCGTCTAGGACCGCGACCTGATATCCGCCTTGCAGTTCCGACACCGCGCGCTGCGGAACAAGCAGCGCCCCCGGTTGGGTTCGGATTACGGCGCGCACTTTGGCGTAACCGCCCGGTCTCAAAACATTGTTAGGATTCGGAAAAAGTCCCGCAATTCGAATTGCACCGGTGCTCTCATTGACTTGCCGATCGGCAAAATAAAACTTGCCTTCGTCTGGATACGTTGAGCCGTCCGCCAAAATCAGTTGCAGCCGCAACCCTTTATCGGCCTCCAGGCGACTCGACTCGGTGGGAAAGCGTTTTCGCCAGGCCAGATACTGTGGCTCACCCACGGTGAAATAAACTTTGATGGGGTTCACAGTAGAGACGGATGTGACGACCCCGCTGCTGGGTGTCACCAGTGCGCCGACTTGCAGTTGGGCTTGGCCGGCAATGCCATCGATAGGCGCAACCAGGCGAGTAAAGTCGAGATTGATCCTCGCGGTTTCAACCGCGGCCTCATATGTCTTGATCTGAGCTTTAGCGGTTTCAACTGTCGCTTTGGCAGCGAGGTTGTTCTGCACCGAATTGTCTAGGTCCTGCTGGCTCGCGGCCTGTTGCTCCGCTAGTGGCGTATAGCGCTGGACATCAAGTTCCGTCCGCCGCTGTACCGCCTGCGCGTTGGCGAGAGCTGCTTGGGCCTGAGCAAGCTGACCCTGGGCCTGATCCAGCGCCGCCTGAAAAGGCCGCGGGTCGATCTGGAAAAGGAGTTGGCCCTGCTTAACAAAAGCACCCTCTTGATAGCCTTGCTTCAACAGATAACCGGTAACCTGCGCTCTCACGTCGGCGTTCACCAGTCCATCGAGCGTACCAATCCATTCCGCATAAATCGGAACATCTTTCTTCTCGACTTGAACGACCTCGACATCGGACGTGCTTGGCTGTGCTCCCAGAGCCTTCCTTGACGGACGCCAGGCTCCAATAATCAGCGCGAGCGCGATCAAACCAAGGGCTCCGCCGATCAACAGATAGCGTTTCTGGACCTTGCTCATGTTGTCCCCCGCAATGTTGCTCGCGCCTGGGCTGCGAACCGCATGTCCGGGATCTACAGTTCGAGAACACCCAGGACGGAACAGACTATCGGTCGTCGATCGCGAAAACAGCGTGTGAGGCAACCGCTCGCGCAATCGATTAACGACATGGATGCGTTTTTCACCACAGAAGTCGCATTAAGTCTACAACGGTTTATCATTACCGATTAACTTGACCTGCGGATTCGCAGTAGGTGCAGCAGTTGTTTGCGCGAAAACCTTCTGCGCACGGGATTCTGGGCGGATGACGGCTAACCTTCCATAATCCGGTAAGGGAACATTTGCCGGCAACTTGCCAAGTGTCAGGCCGCTCCTTTCATCGGATGGAATGCAGACAAATATGGTCTGGCCTCTTTTGCAGACCGTTCAAGCACTGTGCGCGTCACCGCTTGGAAGCGACAGGAAAGACTCATGCAACTAGGATTCATCGACACTGGCGAAATCACATCATCAATCGTCATTGGCCTGAGCTCGTCTGGCGTTACAGGCTACTACATCTGTGGTCCCCTCGCAATTCTGCTATGGCTAAGTGTCGGTAGCACATAATATGTCCGGTTGAGATAGCACATGATGTGTCCGCTTTGCGGGCGGTGAGGATGAGAGACCATGCGGGGCATGGAAGCTTATCCGAGGGCCGCGATGGAGCGGGCAATGAAAGTACAGGACGTGATGTTGCAGGCAATGGCGAAGAAGATCACGTGGTGGCAGGCGGCGGAGATTCTGGGCATCAGCGACCGGCACATGCGGCGATGGCGGGAGCGCTACGTCGAAGAGGGCTACAACGGATTGCTGGACCGGCGGCGGGGCAAGCCCTCGGGTCGCCGGGTGGCGGGGGCGACGGTGGAGAAAGTGTTCGCGTTGTACCGGGAAAAGTATTTCGATCTGAACCTGCAGCACTTTCACGAGAAGTTGCAGGCCGAGCACGGGATGGAACTGAGTTACACCTGGGTGAAGCAGGCACTACAGGGAGCGGGCCTGGTGGCGCGCGGAGGCAAGCGCGGGGCGCATCGCAAGCGGCGTGAGCGACGGCCGTTGGCGGGGATGCTGCTGCATATCGACGGCAGCCGCCACCAGTGGTTTCAGGACGAACGCGGGTACGACCTGATCGTGATTCTGGACGATGTTACGAGCGAGATTTACTACCCCCAGCTGACCAGCGCCGATGTTCGCCTAGCGTCGGCTGACTGAAACAAAGAATCGTAGAAAAAGGAGCGGTTCAAGTTCATCTGGGAAAACAGGAACGCGATCTGCACGCAGGAGAAACTGTATTCATCCCGCAAACACACGGGTAGATATAAAGAACGCAGGAACCGAGAGGGTCAGCGTCGGGTCCGTGTGATGAACGGAGCCAGTTGGATAACGAATACATCATGATTTCCTCGAGTCGCGAGAATGACGCGATAATCGATGGGCCCTCTTGCGCCATCCCTTTTTGCTTTCGCCGTCGACTACACTCCTTGGACAATTACGAGTTCCGAGTCAGCCGTGGCTTGGCGCAGGGCCTTTGGCTCGGCGTATTCTGGCGAACCCCACCACTCTCGCGCCTGTTCCATGCTGGGAAACTCGGCGATGATTAGCCGTTCGCGCGGCCACTCTCCCTCGAGAACAATGGGGCCGCCGCGCGCAACCAATCGGGCGCCATACTTCGCCATTGTTGGCAGCAGCATCCTTCTGTAATCCTCGAACCGAACCGTATCTTTGATCGTAAGACTTGCAATGACATACACCGACATGGGTTCCTCCTTTATCGCGTGATCGATGATTTTGCCGTACGAAGTTCTTGAAACTGGCTGCCACGTTGTTTTCTGTTCCGACTAAGAAGCCTAATCGCAGCCGCGAGCAGCCAAATTGCCTGAACTCCAGCAACTAATGCGACTGCGTCAGGCAAGATCAGAGTGAATAGAAAAATCGCCCCTAGCGCCGCAAATACGACTGCTAACGGAAACACCACATATCCAAAGCGTCCGCGCTGCACCTGCGAGCTGAGGGAAACAATCCCCAATGGCAGGAACAGAACCGGAGCTAACATCAGCCAATAGCCGCCTAAAATGATCTTTGCGATTAGAAAGGTGATAATCATTTGCTTTAGTCCTTTCCGCCCGGGCCGGTGTCGCCCGCCCGTTTTCAGGCCAGCTCCGCCCGCGTTGTCGGTTCATTCCTCTCGTCTGGAATTGCATCCGTTCTTGCTCCAGGCTGCAATTCCATACACGTAACGGCACCATGCGGACCGCCGTGAGCATCTGCATCGTGCCTCTGGCCGTTCGGTCAGACCGGGTTTAGCTGCTCGAACGTCGTTTTTCCCGAACTATGCCGCGCCTAGCGCTTCGGCGCGGCTGCTGGACTTCCCGGCTTTTTTCGCCACGAACAGCCCCGCGAAGGAACTGCGCACCTGCGAGAAAACAACGAACCATAGCACCGTGACGACGATGGCGGGCGCCATGTTTTCTGAGTCCAGAAACATGTGAAAGCTAAGGATGTTCACGATCACCGGTCCGAGCAGTGTCAGTGCGAGCGGCAGGTAGCGGTTACTTAGCAGCAGCGCGCCGCCGATGAGTTCCGTTCCGAACGCGATCATGTAGTAGTGCGAGCCTAATAGAGCTCCCATGAACTGTCCCGCGAGACCGGGCACTGGCGGACTCGGGAAGAAGTGTAGAAACCCGTTGAGGCCAAAGACCGTGAAAACGAGGCCCAGCAACACCCTGGCGATGACAAAGATGTACTTCATTGTTTTCTCCTTTTATTTATGCAGATCGATCAATTTGCGAACGTAGTGGACATTCCTCAAGCGTTATGCGGCTCGGTCGCCGCCCTGGCTTCAGTGTGTGTCCTGCTTGGTCGAGGCTTCCATGCTGTGCGCATGGTGAGCATCATGTGGACCGCCCATGGCCTTGTCGTGGAGAGTCTGGTATGTGTGCTCTCTGGCGTCGGCCTCCTCCGTGGTCAGGTGCAGCGGCTGGGGCGGCTTTTCATAGCTGTCATATTCGTACCCGAGCGGCGCAGTGCGATCGGTCATGCTGACCGGCAGATCCGCGCGCTTGCCGCTTCTGTCTCCGTACGAGAACTTGCGATTGAGGTATCGGGGATCAGTAGGATTCTTATTGCCGAGCCGGTTCCAGCTTTCCCAGAGGCGGTCGATGTTGGCGTGATGCAGATAGAACATCGGGTCAGCGCCGACGGTGGAGAAATCGGCCATGTCGCCCCCGAGGCCAATATGAGTAAAGAAATGAGGGTTTATGTCCAATCTGGGATTGAACCCGAGGTTGCCGTTGGGCCCATCGATGTAAAACTTCTCGTTGAGGGCGTCCAGGTTGATCCAGTCCTTGAACGGTGTATCGATGCGTCCGCCCCCATTGACCCAGAACCAGCGCGTACCGTCATACAGCGGGCTGCCTGGGACCCGGAACACGGCTGGCACGACCAAGTCAGCTTCGTTGCCGGTGATTGGGTTCCAATAGGGAAGCGTAAAGTCCTCGTCGTGCAGAACCTCGCGAATGACCCCCTCGAACTGAATAAGCATCAGTCGATGCCAGGGGAGGAAAAACCACTGTTGAAACTGCTCTGGGTCGGAAGGATTGGTAGCGTGCGCTTGGCAGCCGTCCCACACCGCCTCGGCATCGGCTTGAGCCTCCTTCGGGAGAGTGGCGATGACCTCTGCCTTCTTTTTCATGGAGAGATCCCACAGAGCAGCCGGGTAGCCCTTGACCCAGTGGGTATACCACCACCAAGTCCATGAATGCTGATCGGAGTCCGGCAAGGTCTTCATGATCTCGACCGCCTGCGCGTATTTCGCGAGCATCACCTGACCTTCGGGACTGTTCACGTTGTAGCGAATGTACGGCTTCTTCCCTCCGGAAGAAGCCGTGCCTACGCTATTCGCACCGTTCGAAGAAATCACACTTACGGTCTTCACACGAGCGGAAGAAGTAGTCGCGATTTTGTTGCCCACAGCGGAAGGAAAAGCCGCACCGACCGTTTTTGCACCTGTGGAAGGCGGCGCTTGGTCCTTCTTCACACCCGTCGCAGGAGGGGGAAAGAAGAAATTCAGCTCCAGGACATCATGCTGTCCGGTGTGGACTTCGAGCCGCGGGTCCTGGAACGACAACGCACCTGCGGACTGAATCATGCCGCTGACCAGATGAAATTCGTTACCGATCACCGCGCCGGCGATACCATGCCGCGGCATTGACATTGGTGGCAGCGAGATCCATGAATTGGTGGCCGGTTCGTAGGCCTCGACGGCACGGAATGCTCCGACGAGCTCTTTCGTAGTCACCTCGCCACCCGCTATGTAGATCCTGCGGCCATCGGTGTCGCAGGCGCCGCCGCTGCGAGGCGTCGGCATCCGTTCTTTCGGAGCACTCCACATGTCACTGACTGGGCTGTACTCCTCCACCACATCCGTGTTGGTGGCGGACAAGATGAAGGCGTGGCCAGTGCGGCCGCCGATCACGTAGATCTTGCCGTTCACCGCGGCGGCGTACGCGTGATTCCGCGCCACCGACATCGGCCTGCGGCTCTCCCACTTGTTAGTAGCAGGGTCAAAAACCTCGTTAGTGGTGAGAACCAGAGATGGACCGAAGAACGTGAAGTATGGATCCTTGGAACCTGCTACCGTGGTTGCGCCGCCGATGACGTAAATCTTGCCGGCGACTTCAACCGCTACGGCAGCGCCGCGTTTCGTCGGTGCCGGTGCCTGCGACTTCCATGAGTCGGCCGCCGGATCGTACTCCCACGTGTCGGCGATGGGTTCCCACGCTCCGCCGGTCGGGATCTGGGTGTCCTTTGGAGGCACGAAACCGCCGATCACATAAATCTTTCCGTTGGCAACGGCTAAGGCGGCATGGTGGGCCAACCGCGGCATCCCTTTTTTCTCAGTCCATTTGTCGGTAGCCGGGTCGTACTCGTAGTTGAGACCCGCAGCCTTACCTTCATCCCAGCCGCCGATCACGTACATTTTGCCGTTGAGGGCAACACCATAAAGTTCTTCATCCGGATACGGGAATGGTGCGGCCTTCTTCCAGGGGTTTATTGGCATCTGAGCCAGCGCGGCTGTGCAGAAAACCAGGCTGGTGAACAGGGCAAGCAGTGCAGTTCGTCGTTGTAGCACTTTTGACATACAAGTCTCCTTATTGAGTGTTGAATACAAATCAGGCTCTTATCTCGATGGCATTCTGAAGATCAGGCCAAACATTAGGTAGCGGAGGTCTTTGATTCCGTTTGTG
>DATNKA010000331.1:0-10256 GCA_035603655.1 Candidatus Acidiferrales bacterium
CGAGCGCTTCGTGGAGCGCGAGATTTATTTCCGCGAGACTGCCGACCAGGTGGTGCGCGATTCCATCACTATAGAGGAAGTGATTGACGAAACCATCGCGGCCGCTTTGAGCGGGGACGGAGAACCGTCGGCCCGCGAAAAGCCGGAGCGGTTGGCGCTCGAACCCTGGCTCTATCGCTTGGCCCTAGATGCCATCAACGAACTCTCCCGCCCCGAGGGAATCAACGGAGGCGCCGTACGCCTCGAAGAATCCGCGCGCAAACCGAATGTCAGGGCGAGTGACGAGCCCGAGCTGCAATTTCATCAACCTGACGAAGCCATCACCGAAGAAACCATCATCGCCGACGACCGTGTAGCGACGCCGGAACAGATTGTTGGCTCCGACGAGATTATGCGCCTGATTGCCTCCGCCCTGCGCGATGTAGCCCCCGACCATCGGGAGGCTTTCATCCTGCACGCCATTGAAGGCTTCGGGGTGGAGGAAATCTCCGCTATCACCGGCATTCCGCCCGACCGGGTGTCGAGTTCCATTTCTGCCGCGCGCGATCACCTGCGCAAATCGCCCCAGTTTGTCGGCCAGTTTAAAGGGCGATTGGCCAATACAGGCACCGCATAATCCAATTCCAAAAGAAGGGACTGGGAAAATCGAATGATTAATCGCGAACAAATCCATGAATTAGCGCAATTCGAAGACCACGAGAACTGCGCTCTCAGCTTTTACTTTCAGCCCACCTCGCCACGCAACAAGGCGCACAAGGAAGAAACGATCCTGACCAAAGACCTGGCACGGGAAGCGTTGCGTCAACTGGAAAGCAAGCGCCTCGAGGGCAAAGGGAAGGACAAAGGTAGGGAAAAAGACCGGAGCGAGTCGGCCCGCGCGGATATCGAGCGCATCGTACGCCTTTCGCAGAATTTGCGCGGCAACGGTGTGCATGCCAAGGCGGTCTTCGCCTGCTCCGCGCGAGGCTTTTGGCGCGAGTATGATCTGCCCGCGCAGCTGAGCGGCACGCAGTTGCTCGTGGATCGGCATTTCCATCTGAAGCCTTTGGCCCACCTGCTGGGAGCGTCACCCAGCCTGGGTGTGGTCCTGGTCGATCGTCACCGGGCTCGCCTGTTTGAGCTGCGTCTAGGCGAACTTAACGAATTGGAGGGATTCTTTCACCCACTCTCCCGCCGTGGCCGCAGTGATGGTTTCGCCGGTTACGACGGAGGCCATGCCGAGCGCCGCGTGGCCGATGAAGCACGCCAGCATTACAAGTTTGTCGCCGATTTCTTTAAGGACGCCTTGGAAAAGGGCATGTTTGATAAGTGGATTCTGGGCTGCCAGGAAATTCACTGGTCCCAATTCGCCCCGCAATTACATTCCTATGCTTCGCAAAAATTGTTAGGCCGGTTCTCCGCCGAGGTTGCCCATGTGAGCCGCGATGAAATTCGCGCGCAAGCCGAACGGATTTTCGCCGACTGGCAACAACGCCGCTGCAGCGAAGCCCTGCACGAGACCATCAGCCAGGCCCGCAGCAACGGCCGCGGCGTCACCGGATTGCGCCGCGTGCTGCGCTCGCTGGAAATGGGCGAAATACAAACCTTGCTGATTGGCGATAACTATGTCGCGCAGGCCGTGGAGTGCACCGGCTGCGGCCACCTTGACGCGCACCTGGTAAGCTTCTGTCCGGTCTGCGGACGCGAGACTCGCGAGGTCGTCGACGTGGCCGAGGCAATATTGCCCTGGGTAATCCGCCATGACATCGAAGTTTTCTACGTAAAGGATGATCCCGAGTTCGACAGCGTAGGAAACATCGCGGCCCTCTTGCGCTTCCGCTCTGCCCAGAACAATAACGTTCAGCCGATCAGTGGACCTCGCACGAATACATCCCCCGGCCGCCAGCCCGGACTGGTCGGCCGTTACCGTGGACTGGCCAGCGGCTGATTCGGCCGCTTCCAGACGCGCCCTAGTCTTTCGTCATTCCTCACTGGGCCGACGCCCGGGGAGAAGTGTCTTTGCGCCGCGCCTCTGTTGTCCTGCATATATCGACTCAGCCAGGCAAGGCTGGAGCCAGACATGCTCGCGTGATATGCTTCCCGCTTTCTTGCCAGCAGGAGGAACATGACCTTCTCGCGCCGTGATTTCGTTAAGACTTCCCTTCTCGGAGCAGTCGCCGCTGGAGTCGGAACTGCGGCTCAAGGAGAGGAGCCCGAGCAAGGCGCCGCGCCAGAACGCGACGCCCAGTCCGGACCGCACAAGCGCCCCATCATTGTTTGCGCCAACAACGGCTACGCTTATCTCGAAAATGCATTCGCCTTTCTGAAAGGTGGGGGAGACACACTCGATGCTGCCCTCAAAGTGGTGAAAGGTCCGGAAGACGATCCCAATGACGATTCGGTCGGTCTTGGCGGACTTCCCAACGAAGAAGGCGTGGTCGAACTCGACGCCTGCTGTATGCACGGGCCGACGCGGCGCGCAGGATCGGTCGGCGGCGTGCGCAACATCAAGAATGTGTCACTGGTCTCAAAGGCCGTGATGGAACATACCGGCCACGTCATGCTGGTGGGCGAAGGCGCAGAGCGCTTCGCTGTGGCTCTCGGCTTTCCGCGCGAGAACCTTTTGACCGAACACTCGCGCAAGATCTGGCTACTGTGGAAGGAGTTTCATTCGACCAACGACTGGTGGGGGCCGGGTCTTGCTGATCCGCACTGGCAGCTTCCCGCGACCGTTCCGGCGAGTAAGGACAAGCCGCAGTCCGAACTCTGGCGCCAGCGAATTGAAGACCTGCAGGCGCGCGCGGCCGAGCTCGGCATCGAGCCGGAACATCGACTTGCTGCTGTACACAAAGTTTTGTTTCCGCAGACGGGAACCATCCACTGTTCAGCGCTGAATGATAAGGACGAAATTTCCGGTTGCACCACCACTAGCGGATTGGCTTTTAAGCTTCCCGGACGCTGCGGCGATTCGCCCATCATCGGCGCCGGCTGCTACACCGATCAGGATGTGGGCTCGGCGGGCGCGACCGGCAGCGGCGAGGAAAATATCAAGGTCGCCGGCGCGCATACCATCGTTGAAAATATGCGCCATGGCATGTCGCCGCAGGAGGCCGGCATAGACGCGCTGAAGCGCATTGTCCGCAACTATAACGGGGACATGAACAAGC
This sequence comes from Candidatus Acidiferrales bacterium, assembly GCA_035603655.1. Classification (GTDB taxonomy): domain Bacteria; phylum Acidobacteriota; class Terriglobia; order Terriglobales; family Acidobacteriaceae; genus Sulfotelmatobacter. The sequence goes on from DATNKA010000331.1 coordinate 3,147, forward strand.
TGCGCTTCATAGACATGACCTATTACATCCTGCGTAAGGACGGAGCCTACGCCGGCGTTTCGTTGTGGGAAGGCTACTCGAAGGGCAATCTTCACAAGATTGCCGTCCACGATGGCAACTTGCGCGCCGAGGTGGCAGTGAGCTTGATGAAGGGATATTCCCAGGAACTTCCACCGTTCCCCGACATTCCCGAGGATCTGAAGAAAGGGTCGGTGTATCTGAAATAGCCGGTTCAGGCACGGGGGATGAAGCTTTCGGTAAAAATGTCTAAACGTTTGATAATAAATGCCTTGCTGGATGGCCTTTCGTAACCGTCAACCTGCGGTTGGCAGGGAGATCTATGATAGAGTTTGTGAGAGGATCCAGGAGCCAGAATTGGCATCTAACTCCTATAGCAACACGGTTCTGCAGTCGCGGATGAGAGTGAAATTCGGGTTGCTAGGCAGATCTGAGAGATGAGACAATAGAGGAGCAAGGAAGGGTCAACATGGCCACAAAGATTCCAGCAACGATCCCGGCAACCAAGATTCCCCGTCGCTAGTTCTCTCGCGAATTCTCCCGCACTACGGGCGTACCGTGCTCGTAAAGTATCCGTTAATTTCTTCAGCGCTGTACTTCTTCTCCTCCGCCAGAAGCTTTCGCAAAAGCTGCTCGGTTTCCGCGGTAATCTTCAGTTTCGCCGGAGTGTCATACCAGTACTCGTAGGGCCGGTTCGACTCGAAGTCGAGCACCGCGTAAAAGCCCTCCAAGTACTGAATGGTTGGGGCGACGTTTCCAGTCCCGATCCACACCTGGAACAGTGTCCACGCCTGCTGCATGGAATCTTCCGTAAATTCGACGGCTCCGCCTGAGAGGTCCGCGAATCTTTTTTCAAAACCCTCGTAACTGTCGATGTCTTCCAGTTGATCCATCGAGTCACGCACGGCCAAGAAGAGAGGGCTGTCCTCTTCTCCGAGACAGGCCAAACGCTGGTTCTTCCAACACACGGCCGCCAGGCTTTCGCCTCTGAGATCCTTGAAGTAAAATCCCCCAATCTCGTTGCGTGTCAAAATCATCTTTCTCCCGCAAAATAAAAGATAGAAAAATGCCAGCCTGGCATTGGATTGCTTCAGACTGTCGACAAATCTTTCGGCAGCTAACGAGAGTGGTAAGTAGAACTTGGCAGCGTAATTGTGGCTGACGGGAAGCATCTGCTTCCAGGTTTCGGCGCGTACGGCTCGCTCTTGTTCCTGAATGTGCCGTGCGGCATCGATGACCGCCTGCGTGGCCGCCGCCCGTTTCTCTCGCGAGACATTGATGAAATTGACAAATGCCGTAATTGCGGCCCCTACCAGTAGAAGCAAAGCGGGAACCGCAAGGATCTTTAAGAGTTCATCCAGGCTCAACCGGCCGATCCATGATGCATCGACGACCTGATTCTCGCCAAGGTTCACGCCTTGAGACTCGAGCACGGCGACAGCGCCCTCCTCTTTGCTCACAAAATTCCAGGTCACGACCGAGGTCAGAGTTGACGGGTTGTGAAGTGCCGTGGGCTTCAGATAACCCTGAACCGTAACCATCCCACCCGCAGCCAGGGAGTTCGCGATGAGGTTATGAGAAGCAAAGAAGGCTTGCGCGGTTTCGCAGGGCTGGGTTCGAGGTGGCAATATTGGAACAACGCAAATCTGCTGGGAATCAGCCAGCCTGTAGCTGTCCGGGAGTTTCCAGAGTGTGATGGAGTTCACGGCGATGCCTGAACCAATTTTTCCATCCGCTTTGTTCTTGATGGTGATGAGGAACGGCAAGAGTTCGTCCTCGCGGATAACGTGGGACGAAATGTTGGCACTCAGGGAAACTTCAGGAACAACGGCCTGTACAGGAGCAGAATCCGCTTGCGCGAGAAGACACAGCAGAAAACTTAGGAAAAGTGCGCGAGCAGGCACGGAACTCATGCGGCCTAGGTCCTTTCATCGAAGCGCTAGGCGCTTGGCTTAGGCGAATCTTACTTTCACATCCGGACCTTTTTCAAGGTGGATGCTTTCGATGAAGCGCACCTTGCCAGTCTGCAGCGTAAGGATCACAGATGAAGTTCGAGTGCCTTCGCCGAAAAAGCGAACGCCTTTCATGAGCGCGCCATCCGTAACCCCGGTGGCAGCGAAAATAAGTTGCTTGCCAGGAGCAAGATCTTCGGCTTCATAGATACGATTCTTGTCTTTGATGCCCATGCGAGCGAGGCGCTCTTCCTGATCAGGCTTTACCACCAGCCGGCCGAGCATATATCCATTGAGGCAGCGGATGGCGGCGGCGGTGATCACGCCTTCCGGCGCGCCGCCCGATCCCATGACTGCGTGCACGCCGGTGCCGATCACGGCGGCCGCAATGCCAGCAGAAAGATCGCCATCACCGATCAGCCGGATGCGGGCGCCGGCAGCGCGAATATCGGCAATCAATTTTTCATGGCGCGGACGGTCGAGCACAATCACCACCAGATCCTCCACGTCGCGGTCTAATCTCTTTGCGATGTTCTTCAGATTGTCGGCGACTGGAGCGTCGAGCTCGACAGCGTTCTTGCAGGAAGGGCCAACCACAATTTTTTCCATGTAACAGTCGGGAGCGTTGAGCAAGCCTCCGCGTTCGGAGGCGGCGAGCACGGTGATCGATCCGGGCGCCCCCGTAGCGCAGAGATTGGTGCCTTCCAGCGGATCGACGGCGATGTCAACCTCCGGCACTTCACCACCGTCGGGAAATTCCGCACCCACTTTTTCGCCGATGTAAAGCATGGGCGCCTCGTCGCGCTCGCCCTCGCCAATGACAATCGTCCCACGCATCGGGATGCAATCCATGGTATGGCGCATGGCCTCGGTAGCCACCTGGTCGGATAGCTTGCGTTCGCCCTGACCCATGGTTCGGGCCGAGGCGATGGCCGCCACTTCTACCACGCGCAGAAATCGCGATGCCAGATCGCTTTCAATATTCTGCCCGAAACTGCGGGCCTTCCCCTCCGGATGAGTTTGCGTAGCCATGAAAAGCCTCCAGATACGGCGGCTGGGCCGCCCGTAAGAGCACCGCGCATAATGCTCCATGATGCCGGGTCCCGTCAAGAAGGAGGAGGCAGTACACCGAAGCGATTGATCAGGGAGGACCCGCTATAGAAGCTGGCCTGGCTAGGCGGGCATGGCTCCCTGAGCAAAGCTACCCCCCTGAAAAGGCGACTTGTGCCGGGAATAGTTGTTGACAAACTGGTTCCACGATATTTTCCGGGCGCCCTTTCCGGATATCAGAAGAATGATTGAAGGCCGAGTCCCTAAACCTGCAGTCACCGGAGATTTTCAATCTTCTTCCTTCATCAGAGTCGAGTGGTCCTGTTTCGCAGCGGTACATGTCCAAAAGGCCATGTCCGGTCGTGGTATGCCATCGGTTCATCAAATGCAGTCTCTTCTAAGTTGCCACACGTTATTTCGGGGATGGTTCACATCGGGTACTGGCCTTTAGCCCATTCGAATATGCACCTCCGAAATCTACTCGAATCCTGCTCTGGAACGCAGACTGAGTTACGCACTCCCCCGACTGCAGACTTTGGTGACGCTTTCAGAGAGTCGATTATGAGAAGACGAATTCTGACATTTCGCGCCGCGAAGGATTCTTGCGTAGGTGTAGGACTGCTTCTTCTGGCCCTCGCGGCCATGGTTGGCTGCCAGGGGTTCAGCTCTTCTAAGCCGGCTAGTCAGCAAACCACGCAAGTCGGTACTATTCTCCTGAGCAGCACCAGCCTCGACTTTGGCAATGTCACCGCGGGAACGAGCAAGACTTTGACTTTTTCTGCGTCGAACACTGGCGCGGCTTCCGTGAGCATCAGCAGCGTCTCCATTTCCACTAAGTATTTCACGCTAAGTGCGCCGAGTCTTCCGGCCAGCATCGCACCCGGTCAAAACTCAACGATCAGTCTTGTTTTTACCCCCAATGTGCCCGGCGCTTTCAGCGCCACGGTTTCGATCTCCAGTAACGCCTCCGACAGTTCGTCTACTCTTTCGCTCTCCGGAACCGGAGTGAGCAATGGTCAACTGGTGATCAATCCGACCGGCGAGACCTTTGGCAACGTCACGGTGGGGAGCCAGAGCAGCCAGACAGTAACGCTGACCAACAATACTGGATCGACCGTCAACATCTCTCAGGCCTCGGTGAGCGGAAGCGGATTTAAGCTGAGCGGGATCGCCACGCCGCTTGCGTTGAATGCCTCGGCAAATACAACTTTCACGATCAGCTTCGCACCGGCAACCACGGGAACCTCGAGCGGCAGCGTCACCATCACATCGGACGCGGTAAATCCCTCGGTATCTATGGCGGTCTCCGGTACTGGCGTTACACCGGGAGCGCTCGGAGCCAATCCCACGAGCCTCGATTTTGGAACTGTCCAGGTGGGTAGCAACCTACGATTGTCAGAAAGTGTGACCAATACCGGTGGTTCAACCCTGACGATTTCGAGTGTTGGGATCAGCGGTACGGGTTTCGCATTGAGCGGAATTTCTACGCCAGTAACGCTCGCGGCGGCACAAAGCGCGACCTTCACGGTGACCTTCACTCCCTCATCGGCGGGCAGCGCCAGCGGAAGCGTCGCCGTCACATCCAACGGATCCAATCCAACTTTATCGATATCTCTCGCGGGTACGGGAACGATTGCTGTCGGACAATTAACTGCCACGCCAGCTACTTTGCCTGTAGGCAGCGTGGTCGTCGGAACCAGTGGAACAGCTTCTGGAAGTCTCAATGCGAGCGTGGCGAACGTTACCGTCACGGCCGCCAGCACGAATAACTCACGCTTCACGATTAGCGGCTTGTCGTTGCCCGCTGTCATTTCCGCCGGGAAGAGTGTCCCTTTCACCGTAACCTTCAGTCCGCAAGTTAGTGGTACAGATAGCGCGACTCTGACCTTTACCAGCAACGCTCAGCCTTCCACGACCACGGCGACGGCCACCGGAACAGGCACTGCGGCACCGACGCACACCGTCAGCTTGTCGTGGGGCGCCAGCACTTCGCCGGGCATTTCGGGATACAACATTTATCGCGCGATCTATCTTAGTTCCTGTGGTTCGTACTCGAAGATGAACGGATCCACACTGATTACGCTCACGACTTGGTCGGACTCATCCGTTACCGACGGCACGAATTATTGCTACGCCACCACCGCCGTGAATTCCAGCGGCGAAGAGAGCGGTTACTCGAACATCGTTTCCGATGTTCAAATCCCTCCTCCGTAATATGCATGCGTTTTCCGTCGGCGATCCTCACGGTGAATCACTCTTCGAGCCATTCCCGCCTTTCCCAAAGGTGAACCATTTCAGGAATCTAAATCTGCGCCGCGACTGGCGGATTGTCCGAAAGGCCAACACCAATCCTGGCCTATCGTGACCTACACATTCTGATGGAATAGCTTCAAACTCGGTTCATGAGACTCCCCCACTCTATTGTTCAGCCCCTTTCTAGCCGCGTCTTGTTCGCGATGATTGTGGCCTTGTACGCCACAGCTTTTTCTTTTGGTGCGCAGACAACCACGCGACAATTAACCTTCAGCCCTTCCGTTCTGTACTTTGGCACCGTGCCCGTAGGGCAAACCGAGTCCCAGCTCATCACTTTGACCAACAGTGGCCAGACCAGCGTTACGGTCTCGGCGATGAGTCTTCTTCGCGGAACTGAATTCAGTTTTCCCCAGTTGAGCCTGCCGTTGACCCTGGCGGCCGGACAGAGCATCGACATTAACGTTACGTTCTCTCCGACTGCGAACGGATGGGTGGGAGGAAATGCCACCTTCAGCAGTAGCGCATCTAACCCAAAGGTTTGGTTTCAGTTTGCCGGTACTGGCGTGACCAGCGATCCGATGGTGGCTAGTCCTTCGAGCATTTCGTTCGGCCAAGTGCCGGTCGGAACAAGTTCCACCAAAACGGTGGTGGTGACGAACAATCGTTCCTATCAGGAATCGATCTCCGGGTTCCGAACGACGGGCGGCGCATTCTCGGTCAGCGGTCCCGTTACCCCACTCATGCTAGCCGCGGGTCAAAGTGTGACGTTAAGTATCACGTTCGCTCCGCAATCGGCTAGCCTCGCGGGCGGAAGCGTCTTCGTGGGTGGTCATCTGAACGTGCCGTTCACCGGTACGGGGACGGCTCCCACTTCAGCCCAGCTGACCGTCGCCCCCTCATCGGTGAACTTCGGCAACGTGCCGGTCGGAACAACAGCGACCCAATCGATCACCATGAGCGCCTCCGGCGCTGCCGTGACCGTGTCGTCGGACAGCAGTAGCAATGCTCAATTTGCCCTCAATGGAGCTAGTTTTCCCTTAACGATTCCCGCCGGCCAAAGCCTGTCGATCAATGTGGCTTTCGCTCCAAAAAGCAGTGGGGCGGCCTCTGGATCACTTTCCTTTTCCAGCAACGCATCTAATTCTCCAGCGCCCGCATCGCTTACCGGCACAGGGACTGTGACGGCCTCCCCGCAGTTGGCCGTCACACCGGCCCTGCTGAACTTCGGCGATGTGGCTGTCGGGACGACAGCGACTCAACCGATCACCATGAGCGCCTCCGGCGCTGCCGTGACCGTGTCGTCTGATAGCAGCAGCAATTCGCAATTCGTTCTGAACGGAGCTAGCTTTCCCTTAACCATCGCCGCCGGCCAGAGCGTATCTTTCAACGTGGCTTTTACGCCAAAAAGTAGCGGGACGGAATCTGGCTCTCTTTCATTTACCAGCAACGCAACCAATTCGCCGGCACCGGAATCGCTGGCCGGTATTGGAACCGTCACGTCCTACAGTGTCAGTCTCTGGTGGAACTCCAGCACCAACGTTGCGGGCTATAACGTCTACCGCAGCACTGCCGCCAACGGCACGTATGCCAAGGTCAATCCCAACCTAGACGCAGGTACAGCCTATACTGACAGCACCGTGGCTTCCGGCCAGACGTACTACTACGAAGCTACGTCGGTGAATTCCAGCGGGCAAGAGAGTTCGCGCTCAACGCCTCCCGTGGTGGCGGCTGTGCCGTAGGTCGGTGTTAATAAGTTAACCGGGCGGGGGGAACTCAAGCGAGTCCGCATCGGGAAATTCGGTTTCCTCTCGGAGGCAATAGGTTTATCCTTTTGCTT
>DATNKA010000332.1:0-9694 GCA_035603655.1 Candidatus Acidiferrales bacterium
GAGAGCTCCTCCTTGGAAGACGGGTTGACTGACGTTGAAGGCCCCGTACCAAGTCTCCGACGGCTGGCTGATGAACTTGTGCAAGGCATTGCTCTCCAGCCCTCCCAGTCCGGTGAGCGACAGGTTGGGAAAGAATGAGGCTTTAGCAACTCCTATCTGAGCGTTGGCTGCGACCATGATTTCTTCTGCTTGACGAACGTCCGGCCGACGCTCCAGCAATTCGGAAGGCAGGCCGGCCGGAACGTTCTGGGGAACGGGCTGTTCGGTAAGCGCACGTCCGCGGGGAATGGATTGGGGATTTTCGCCGAGCAGAACACTGAGCACGTTCTCCTGTTGCTGGATTTGCCGGTCTAGGTCTGGGATCGTTTCGGACGCGGTGTAGACGAGCTGCTCTGCTTGGCTCACGTCCAGCCCGGAGTTCGAGCCGTGGCTTTCAAGGAACTGCGTTAGCTTGAGGGACTCTTGCCGCGAGGCCAGTGTGCGCTTCGAGATCTCGAGTTCATCGTCGAGCGCCCTTAGCTGGAAATAGGCTGTCGCTAAATTGGCGACCAGAGAAGAAATCACCGCTCGCTGCCCCCATTCGGTTGCGAGTAATTGGGCTCGAGCCGCCTCGGTCTGTTTGCGATACTTCCCCCAGAAGTCTAGATTCCAGATCACCGATAGATTCAGGTCACCCGCGTTGACCTGGTAAGCGGGAAATAGGTTTGTCACCTTGGCGTTTTGTTGGCTGTAGATGTCAGCGCCGACACTCGCGGACGGAAACTGGTTGGAGCGTGTGATCCCGACTTGCGCCTGAGCTTCGAGCACTCGAGCGGCGGCGATGCGCACATCATAGTTTTGCGCAATGGCGCTGTGAATCAGCTGCGTGAGCACCGGATCCTGATAAAGCTGCCACCATTGCTCGTTGCCAAGCGACCAGGCTTGGGTGGCTAGTTGCGGTTCCGGCGTACGGTATTCTTGAGGAACATTCAGCGCAGGCCGTTTGTACTTCGGGCCCACCATGCAGCCAGCTTCTAGAACCAGCACGGCTAGGATTCCTAAGAGTGCAGTGTTCTTCATAATTCAATCCCCCAGACTGGGCGCCTCGGCGGGAGCGAGGGGCAATGCTTTCCGTTTCTCAGCGCCTGAGAATTTCTCAACGACGTAGAAGATCGCCGGAACAAAGAACCTGCCGATAAACGTCTCCGCCAGCATGCCTCCGATCACGGTCGTTCCGATAATCTGTCGCGCGACTGAGCCAGCGCCGGACGCTATCCATAGCGGCACGCACCCGACAATAAAGGCGAGCGCCGTCATCATCAGCGGCCGGAACCGAAGCCTCGCCGCCGAAAGGGCTGCATCGACGAGGGACATACCGCGGTCGTAGTCCTCTTTGGCGAACGCTACGATAAGGATGGAATTCTTGGCGCCCAGGCCGATGAGCATTACCAGACCAATCTGGGTGTAAACGTCGTTCTCCATCTGGACCATGTACGGCGGCATGTAAAGGCCGACTATAAAGCGACGAAGCCACAGAGCTGCGAGAGCGCCGAATACCGCCACGGGAGTGCTCAGCAGGACGCTGAATGGCAACGTCCAGCTTTCGTAGAGCGCCGCAAGAATCAGAAAGACAAAGAGGAGTGAAAGTACGAAAATGGCCCAAGCTGGCACACCCTGCCGCGCTTTCTGCTCCTGATAAGACATGCCCATGTAGTCGAAGCCCATTTCGTGTGGCATGGTTTGATGGAAAACATCTTCGAGGGCCGTGGTCGCCTGTTGAGAGCTATAACCGGGGGCAGCGCTGCCGAAGATCTGTGCGCCGCGATACTCGTTGTAGCGCAGGGTGAATTCCGGGCCGTAATCGGTTTCGAAGGTCGCGAGCGCGGAAAGCGGTACGTTCTGGCCCTGGTTGTTGCGCACATAGAACTGCGACAGGTCTTGCGTATTCGCTCGGTAAGGCGCCTCGGCCTCGATATATACCTGCCAGGTGCGGCCGAAATCATTGAAGTAGTTGACGAACAGGCCACCCATATATGCCTGAATGGTTTGATAGACATCGCTGATCGCGACACCCTGCTTGAGCACTTTGTCCTGGTCTACATTGATGTACTGTTCGGGCACGCTCGGGATAAAGGTTGAACTGATCATGCCGATTTCAGGGCGCTTGCGGGCGGCTACCAGGAATTGGTTCAAGTTATCGGAAAGAAACGTCACATCCTTTCCAGCGCGATCTTCCAGGACGAACTGAAATCCACCGGAGGTGCCAACGCCGGGTACCGCAGGCGGCGAGAAGCCGAAAACAGTCCCTTCGGGAAGACCACTAAGTTCCTGGTTTAGTCGAGTTTTTATTTCCTGATACTGTTCCGCCCTGCTCTTGCGATCGCTCCAGGGTTTCAACGTGACGAAGAAGAACCCGTTGTAGCTGGTGTGCGCGAAGCTGAGCAGATTGAAGCCGATAACAGATGTCGTGTATTGAACGCCCGGAATATTTGCGAGAACGTTCTCCACCTGTCTCCCAGCCTCGCTTGTGCGTTGCATCGACGCCGCGATGGGAAGTTGCATGCTGACGTAGAGGTAGCCCTGGTCTTCATCGGGCATAAAGCTTGATGGCAGACGGTTACCAAAGAAGAACGCGCCCAGCCCGAAGAGGACGAGCAGCACCATCACGAGCGCGCCCTTGCGAATTACCGCGTGGGACCAGCGCACAAAACCATTGGTGCTGCGTTCCCAATAGCGATTGAACGCGTCAAAAAATTTCCCGAGAGGTCCGCGGTGCTCGTGGGTACCTTCCTCTGATTTTGGTCGCAACAACAGACCAGCGAGCGCCGGGCTGAGCGTCAGCGCATTGAAGGCAGAGAGCATCACAGAAATGGCGATGGTCAGGGCGAATTGCTGATAAAGCTTCCCGGTGATGCCTGGGATGAACGCCGTAGGCACGAACACCGAAGCCAGCACCAGGGCAATCCCCACAACGGGCCCGGAGAGCTCTTTCATCGCCTTGAGAGCCGCGTCCTTCGGAGCCAATCCCTCTTCGATGTGGTGTTGCACGCCTTCAACCACCACAATTGCATCGTCAACCACCAGGCCTATTGCCAGGACAAGGCCCAACATCGAAAGTGTGTTGATTGAGAAGCCGAATAGCGGGAACAGGGCAAACGTGCCGACGAGCGAAACCGGGACCGCCAGCATAGGAATCAGCGTGGCCCGCCAGTCTTGCAAGAACAGGTACACCACAAGGATGACCAGTAAAATCGCAATCACCAGGGTTTCGACAACCTCCTTCATGCCTTCGCTGACCGGCAGTGTTTGGTCCAGCGATATCGCATAATCGACATCTTCCGGAAAGCGGTCCTTCATCTGGGCCATCAGCTTGCGGACACCCTCCGCGGTTTGAAGCGCGTTAGAACCGGGCAGCTGGTAGATGGCAATGACTGCGGTAGGCTTTCCATTGAGACGGCTGATCGTGCTGTAGTCCTGCTGGCCCAACTCCACCCGAGCCACGTCTTTCACGCGCACGGTTCCGCCATTCGGCGATTCGCGAACAACAATGTTGCCGAATTGTTCCGGAGATCTCAGGCGACCCTTCGCCAGCAACGCGTAGGTGAACTGCTGGTTCTTCTGGGCTGGCTCGCCACCTATCTGGCCAGCTGGATTTACTTTGTTCTGAGCCTGGATGGCGTTAGCAATATCCGTGACGGTAATGCCCAGCTTTGCCAGTTGATCGGGCTTGGTCCAGACCCGCATGGCATACTGGCCGGCTCCGAAGACCTCCGACCGTCCGACTCCATAGGAGCGGCCGATGGGGTCGTTAAGGTTGATGTACGCATAGTTAGAGAGAAACGCGGCATCGCGGGTGCCGTGCGGTGAGTAGAGGCCGACCAGCATGAAAGGAGCGGTGGCCGACTTTCGCAAGCTAATCCCATAGCTCGTTACCTCGGGGGGGAGTTGACCGTTTGCCAGTTGCTGTCGGGACTGCGTAAGTACGAGATCCGTGTTGGGATCAGTCTTGAGATCAAAGTCGACGAGCAGAGACGTTTGCGAACCATTCGTGGTGTTCACGGAATACATGTATTCCATGTTGTCCACACCGGTAACTTGTTGTTCGATCGGCGTAGCGACGGACTGCTCGAGAGTCTTTGCGTCGGCACCGGGGTAGTTAGCTTGCAACCAGATTTCCGGCGGCGCAATGTTCGGAAATTGTGCGATCGGCAAAAGCGCAATCGAGATCGCGCCAACGACCACGGTAAGAATCGCGATCACAATCGCGACGATGGGGCGTCGGATGAAAAAACTTGCCATAATTAGCGCTCCTCCGTTCCTTTGTACGGCGTGGGATTCACCACTTCGCCTTCTTTTGCCTTCTCTGCGCCAACCGCCACGATGCGTTCTCCCGGCTTCAGTCCCGTCGTAATCACCCAGAGCGTGCCCACTCTGGGCCCCACCTGCACCGTGCGGAGCTGCACCCGGTTATCGGCGCCGACCACAGTGACCAGATACGTTCCTTGCTGCTGATTCACTGCTGCCTGCGGCACCAGAAGCGCTCCCGCGATGTTTCCGGTGGGCGTCTGAATGCGTGCATATTGGCCCGGTCGCAACAGGTTCCTGGAGTTCGGGAACTCGCCCACGATCTGGATGGTGCCGGTCTGCGTGTTTACCTGGCGGTCCGCGAAGATGATTCTGCCCGGATGCGGGTAGACACTCCCGTCGGCCAAAGTTAACTGCAACGGGATTCGTGAGGCGTGCGTCAGAAAATCCACGCTCCCCGGACCGCCGCCGTCCGCCATGCGTAGATATTCCTGTTCGCTGATGGGGAAATAAACTTTGATCGGACTTACCTGCGAAACCGCGGTGAGGACTGTTGACGGCCCCACCAGGTTGCCCACCTGCACAGTGTTGATGCCGGCGATTCCATCAACTAAGGAGACAACTCTCGTGTAGCCCATATTCAGCTGAGCCTGTTCGACCGCAGCCTGGCTGGCCTCAACTGCCGCCTTCGCCCCACGGAGCGACTGCGTGTCCGTATCCAACTGACTTTGGGGAATGGCGTGAGCCTCTGCTTCGGGAACATCACGCTTCACGTTCGTTTCGGCGTTCGCCATCTGCGCCTCAGCCTGCGCCAGTTGCGCTTTGGCCTGATCGAGCACCGCCTGAAATGGACGCGGGTCAATCTCAAATAGCACTTGGCCCTTTTTGACGAATGCGCCCTCGTGATAATCCTGGCGAATGAGGTAACCGTTCACTTGCGGAGAGATCTGTGCGTTGACGTAGCCTTCGAGGGTTCCTACCCACTCGCCCTGAACCGGCACGTCTTTTTGAATGACAGGTGCGACTTCGACCTTAGGTGGTGGAGGACTGGTCGACGCTCGGACGTTGCTGTTGCCGCAGCCAAGCGAACTTGATAACAACACTGCCCCAATGAATCCCGCAAAGATCTTCTTCATCGTTCATTTCCTCGCAATCCAGTTACTGGCGCCCGAGAGCCACGACACTTGGTAAGCTATGTGCGAATGTGGCACCAAGGGTCATTTCGCCGTCTTGTTACAGTGTTACAGATTATGTATAATATGTAACGATTCAAAAATATGCAGAAAAAATCTTTTGACCGAGATGCAGCGCGGCGGCGAGTCATCCTCGATGCTGCCCGCGACTGCATCCTTAAATTTGGCTATGCGAAGAGCTCGCTCGAAGATATCGCCAAACAGGCAGCCGTATCGCGACCGCTGATCTACCGGAAATTCAAGAGCAAGGAAGAGATTTTTGGCGCCCTTCTGGAGGACCTTTTCGAAACACAGTATCGGGCCGCGGAACACGCTCTCGCAAAACCGGGAAGCAGACGGGAAAAGCTTATGTCGGTCTATGAAGCTCTGCTGCTTGACCCGTGGAGGGAGTTAATCGTGGATGCTCCAATGGGCACGGAATTCTATGGGGCATGCCGACGAGTCACGCCGGACATTAGCGAAAGGCACAGAAAGATTCAACTTAAGTACACGCTTGCTATCCTTGGTACTAAAGAGGTCTCGGAGGTCTTCATGCTGGCTGTAGACGGGCTCACTCAGGATCTACCAGCGACAAAAGTTCTCCGCATGAGACTTGAAGTGCTGATTGATCGATTCGTTCGCGACTAAAGCCACGGTGGATTCAGGTCGGGTGGCTACCCTTCGCATTCTGGCCTGTTGGTCAGCAAACCGGAAGTGATCCAGAAACGCTAGTGTTGTATCGGATGCGCCCCCGTTCCAAAAACGCAGGTAGGTTCGGAACGTCGTGCGGGGCGCGTCCGATACAACTGTTTGAAGGAAGCCGTCCGTGGGTGCAGAGGACTCTATGGAATGTGAATCGATTTTGGTCTCAAAAGCCTTGCCAGACAGGGAGTTTCGCCAAAATTCTGTTATTGATGCCCATCGATATATGACTTATCTGGCTGGCCGAGCGTAGCCGCGAGCACGCCCTGACGTACCTGTGGGAACAACGCAGCTAGCACGGAAGAGTTACGCATAATCCGTATATTATTACGCATTATGCGTAAGCGTGCCAACCGGTAAACGAACAGGGGTTGTCGCAAAGAGACTTGGCAATTGTCGTGAGCCGGCCTTGTCATTTCCTTTCCCCGCGAGCAATAGGCAGTTCTATAACCTTATTCTGGTTGGAAAGAGGAATGTGGTTCACGATCAGCCGAGCGCCTGTCTGACCGGTCAAAAAACTCCACATCCATTGCAAGAACACGGTGAGCCGCAAACTGCCAGTTGCGAGAAACTGCAGATGAACCGCTGCCCACGCGAGCCAAGCTACTATCCCGCTCAGCTGGATCCTGCCTGCTTGAAGGATTGCGAACCCCGCTCCGATAACCGCCATATTTCCTTTATCGAAATATCGGAACGGGGTGGGGGAGGGCTTACCAAGCAAGCTTTGAGCGATGCGCCGACCTGCATAGCGACCTTGTTGAATCGCCACCTGGGCGACACCCGGCAGTGGTTTCCCGTCCTGTTCGAGCGATGCGGTATCTCCAATTACATATATGTCTGGATGTCCAGGAACCGTGAGATCGCTTTGAATTCGGACTCGGCCGGCGCGGTCCGTCTCGACGTTCAGCCATTTACCGGCTGGCGAAGGCGCTACTCCTGCGGTCCAGATGACGACCTTACTTGCGATACGCTCTCCGCCGACGACAACCCCGTCCGCGTCAATTCGGTCAACACTATGTCCCAAGCGTACTTCTACGCCAAGGTTTTCCAACCGGCATCTGGCCGCCTCAGAGAGCTCCGAAGCGAAAGTCCCCAAGACCCGAGGCGCCATGTCTACCAGCACGATGCGTGATGCCGCGAGGTTGATACGGTGAAACTCCGCTTTCAACTTGGTGCGGACGAGCACTGCAAGTGATGAGGCAAGTTCTACACCAGTTGGACCCGCCCCGACCAAAACAAAGGTCAAAAAATCCTGGCGGCGGCTCGGATCGTCCTCCACTTCTGCTTGTTCGAATGCTTTTAGAACCTTGTTGCGGATGCGGACCGCGTCAGCTAGTCCCTTCAGACCGGGAGCAAACTCTGCAAACTCATCGTGCCCGAAATAACTATGCGCGACTCCGGTTGCGATCACCAAGATGTCGTAACCGAGCGCAGCGTCCTTATGGTCCTCATTGCTAGCGTAGACAAACTTTGCGTCTTTATTGATTCCGCTGACTTCGCCAAGAAATACGGTCGTATTTCGCTGATTCTTCAGAAGTCCCCGGATCGGAGATGCGATTTGAGCAGGCGAAAGCACTGTTGTCGCCACCTGATAGAGCAGAGGCTGAAAGAGATTGTGATTCGCTCGATCAATCACCAGGACATCGACGTTTGCATGACGAAGTGCCTTAGCGGCAGCGAGCCCTGCAAAACCGGCACCGATAATCACGATTCTCTTCATTCATTGCCTCGTTCTGAGATTCCGTCACGGATCCCTTGTCGAGATTTGATCAATCACGCGGCGCGTCGCGTATGGGCATTTGCGACTTGACCATGGCTCGGATAGCTCGGTTTTCGAAAACCCGGCATTGGTCCTGTGTTTCTCGAAGCACAACATCCACCATTGCCCAGGCTAAGTCGTCAGCGCCAACGACCTGGTTGGGAAAAAACAATCGAAACACGGGATAGACCGCACGTAACAGCCGGTAACTGAAGTTCGGCTCCTTTCGCGGCTGCACAGGGTAGATGTATGCCGGGCGAAAAAGATAAACGCGCGGAAACCCGGCCGCGAGTAATCCCTTCTCGGCTTCTCCTTTGTAGCGTGCGAAGGCAAGCCGGCTTCGTCCTGTCGGGTCAGCACCATTCCCGCTCAAGAACGAAAAAGCGGCTTTCGGACTGCTGTTACGGAGAACTCGCGCGAACTCAATGGTGTAGCCGGCGGTTATGGTGCGAAGTTCCGCGTCTGACACCGAACCGGTGTACGTCCCCAGGCAATACACCGCCGCGTCTTGGCCCGAAAGTGCATCCGTGAGCGCTGAACAGTCCGCGAAGTTTTGATGCAAAACCTCTTTCAGTTTGGGGTGCAAGATGCCCAGTTTCTTGCGCCCAATCGAAGTCACGCTTTTGACGGCGGAGCTATCGAGTGCGTAGCGGACGGCGTATCCGCCGACCATTCCAGTCGCGCCCACAATGACGAGACGCTTTTGGCCGACGGAGGAAACACTCATCGACGCGCCGGAACCCGCTTCATTCGTCGCGGTCATGACAGAATGCGCTCTTCGATCCAGTCCACGTACAGCTTGCGCTCCGCGAACAACCATGCGCCGTCTTGCTTCACGAAGGTATCGTAATAGCGGAGCGCCGCGATCATCAGCTGTCGCTTATTACCCTCGACAGTGAGGTGATGGGGCATGCAGTAGGTTTCCCCTGTGCCTCGGTCGTTGGCCAGCGTAAGGATTGTGGTCTGCCCAACGAAGTGCATGGTCGCGGTGTACTTGTTCAGATCTGCAAAGACTGGACCCAACGCTTCACGGGAGTTCAGTTCCTGTGAAGGCTTCGGGTCCTGGGCGTTCATGTACACGACGAAGTGAGTGTTGGCGGTAAAGAGCGCCATCTGACCTTTCGCGTCGCGACGATCGGCGCAATGTGCATAGGCCTCGACGAGCTCGCGTATAGCGAGTCGATCGGCGGCTTCGTTGGGAGGGATACTGACGTGCTTGCTCATGAACCTGTCCTCTCAGTTGCTTTGCGTTGGGGATTACTCAAGGATCGCCTTTGGCTCAAGGAAGGCCTCAATCCCATATTTGCCATATTCGCGGCCGACGCCGGAGTATTTGAATCCGCCCCACGGTGCCTGCGGATCGTCCGTCATGTTATTGATCACCACGCGGCCGGCCCGCAGCTGAGACGCTACGCGACGTACGCGCTCGAGGTCAGTTCCCATGACGGCTGAGTGAAGGCCGTATTTCGAGTCATTCGCAATGCGAATCGCTTCATCTTCGGAGTCGTAGGCGATCACACTGAGCACGGGGCCGAAAATCTCCTCCTGGGCAATCGTCATGTCGTTCTTCACATTGACGAACACCGTAGGCTTCACGAAATAACCAGTTTCGAGACCCTTCGGACGTCCTTCTCCACCGACCAGGACTTCAGCACCTTCTTCAATGCCTTTGCGAATGTAGGACTCCACCCGCTCATACTGTTTTTGTGACACCATGGGTCCGACCATGATGTTGGGGTCCGCCGGATCGCCCACTGTGTAGGCACGCATCCCTTCT
>DATNKA010000333.1:0-2028 GCA_035603655.1 Candidatus Acidiferrales bacterium
TACCGGAGTCAGCAATATTGTCTCGCTCAGCAGCTTCGGAGCCGACAAGCCTTCCGGCACCGGCCCGGTAGTCGGCCTCCACAACCTCGAGCAAAAACTGAACCGGATCGATGCTGCCAACGTGCTTCACCTGCGCCCGGCATATTTCATGGAAAACACTCTGCCGCAGGCCAGTGCGATCCGCGCCATGGATTGCACCGCCGGCCCGCTTCGCCCCGATCTCAAACTTCCCATGATTGCCACGCGCGACATCGGTGCCGCGGCCGCCGACGCTCTCTTGCAGCTCGCCTTCCGGGGCAAGCAAACGCAAGAGCTTCACGGCCAGCGCGATCTCGACTACAGCGAAGTCACCGCGATCATCGGCATAGCCATCGGAAAACCGAGTCTGAAGTATGTCCACCTCACCGACGATCAGATTCGCCCCGCCCTGATGCAGATGGGAATGTCCGACAATTTCGCCAGCCTCTTGCTCGAGATGACCTCTGCACTGAACTCGGGATACATGCGCCCTCTCGAAGCGCGCACTGCCCGCAACACCACTCCAACCCTGTTTGAAACTTTCGTCGCTGAGTCTTTCGTCTCCGCTTATCAACAACAAGCCGCAGCATAATCAGACACCAAAGGCCACGCTCATTCAAGAACGTGGCCTTTTCCCGGCTCATGTAGAGCGCAGTCTCTTGTCCGCCGCTTTTGACCTTGTGTTTTGACTTGACCCTAGTTCGCCCGCCCCGGATCTTTCACAGCGCAGAGACTAGCCGCTCTCCGCCGACTCCGCCAGTCTCATGCTCACAATCACGGTGTGTGCCAGGCTCTCCACCACCGCCACATCTCCCGCATCGAAATTAAAGGGCTCGGTCGCGAAGACCATCAGCAGTCCCACTGTGTCGCGCTCAAAGCGAACCGGCGCCGCCAGAATGGATCGCACGCCTAGCCTCCGGCAACTCTCCAAATCCACGCGAGGATCAATCTCCGTGTCGTCGCATCGCAATGTCTTTCCCGCGCGAAAGCACTCTCCCGAAAGTCCCGAGTTCACATCCAACCGCGTCCCCAGCCCGGGCGCCTTCTCCCCAACGCTCGCCCGGCAAATCACCGCGTCCTTGTGGACGAGCGCAATCGCCGCGCTGGTGCCCCGGGTCAGCGAACGCGCACGCTCCCCAATCAGCCGCAGCGCCGCCGTCAAATCTTTCCCCAAAGAGCTGAACTCGTATTGCACCGTCGCCGAAACCGCCCCCCCATGCCCGCTTCCCGCCGCGGTCCAGGTTTCCGCCTCCAAACTCACCGCCATGGGATGCCCTTCTGCCGCTCCCGGCGACTTCACTCCTGCAGGCCACGCCATCCTGCCCAACGCGACCTTCGGCGCGATGTGGCTGGGCGCGCCCGCATTCGCCGTCAGCCACTCATTCAATCGCCGCCGACCTTCTTCCGGCAGATCCGAGAAACGCACTCCCGCCCGCCCCAGCGCATCGGCCCACGCGATATAGCCGGTAGTTTCGAACTGCGTCTCCGGCTCGGAAAGTTCAAGCCTCACTCGGAGGCGCCGCTCCCGATCCGGCAGCTGCCCGCCGCGATCACTTTCTGTCTGCATCGACAGCCCTTCCGCACTCAAATCCAGAATCATCCCGCCGGTCACGCCGTCGAAGCTGGCAAATGCCGGCGCGTGCACCATCTGCCGCCAACATCTCCGCCGCTCTCCCGGAAATCCCTGATTTCCTTCCATGCATTTCTCTGGGAAACATTTCGCTCCCGCCGGTTTCCCTGACGAATGATGGAATCCCCGGCGCTCAGAAAAAAGTGCTACCGAGGGTTCCCCCGCGAACGTCCTACGCAGCCCGGGAATCGTGCTTTTTCGAAAGCGTCCGCAACGTGATCGAATACCGAAGGTCCTTGACCGCAGGAATACTGTGCTGAAAATACCAGCGTACCGGCCCCCGCATCACGTAAATCGAGCGCGGTTCGAGCATCACGGAAATGATTTTCCCTTCTCCCTGGTACGGCTTCAGCCGCAGGCGGCAAGAACTGCGAAGGGAG
>DATNKA010000334.1:0-3988 GCA_035603655.1 Candidatus Acidiferrales bacterium
GGGACAAAGACTGGCCGCCAGAGAATTTGCTGATCGAGTGGCCAAGTCACGCTGGCTGCGGATTCAATCTGTCAACCATGTGTTTGCCCCGACGCTTACGATCCACAGAACGTATCGCAGATAGTGTCAGCTTTCAAGAACTGCCGACAGTTCAATCACTGGCCGGTGACCTATTCTCAGGAAGCACATTGCGATGGTATTAATCTTGAAAAGCCAAGAGGGTTAATTCCGCAGAACAAAAGTTTACTCTGCTTTACCAACTCTTTACCCCCACAAGTCTCCTGGCGTGTTCGCATATAAGAAACACGGGAGGCTGACTTGATCAGTCGACTGTACCCCATTGCTTTTACCTTTCTTCTTGCCGCACCGCTTCTGCTCGCACAAAGTTCGAATTCGAATAATTCTCAACCCGCTAGCATTGGTGGGGCTTGGCAGATTTCGTGGCAGGGCCGGGGCGGTTCCCAGCAAGCCACAATGCAGTTCGAGCAGGACGGGACCAAGCTGAGCGGCAAGTTTCAGGACTCGGGCGGATCCTCTCCAGTGACTGGAAACATTGCTGGAAACAACGTGTTTTTTAGTGTGCAGGTACAGGGGCGTCCCATGACCCTGGCTTTCACGGGCACCATCGACGGCGACAAAATGAGCGGCACCTTTCAGCCCCAGGGCGGAAGTGGCGGAGGTGGCGGTCGCGGGGGACGCGGAGGAGGACAGGGAAATCATACTTGGAGCGGCACTCGCCAACAGGGCAACTGAAGTCGCTCCCTTCCGAGCTTTGGCCGGCACCATCACACCAAATGCGACACGTGAGTTCTGCCTTCGAACCGGCCGAATGCTAAAAGGGAGCTTTCAGCGCAATGCAATCCGCGCGCGAGCGAGTGTGGCAGGTTCAAGGAGAGTGAAAATGCAGAAGGGGATCCTGATGTTGAGAGATACATGGTTCATGGCCATCTTGAACTGCGCTTGTGCGCTATGCACCTGCGTAGCGCAACCGAGCCTACTGGCCATTTGTCTCGCGGCTGTATGGCAGGCCAAACCCCTAATTACCTCGGCAACCAAGCGCAGCTTAGAGTTTTAGTTGATTCAGGATTCACTCGAATCCATTTTCGCGTGAGCGCCACCAGGTGTAGCGGCGGTGAGCTGGGAAGTGATCGGCCAAAAGTCCGAATGATTGGCCGATCTCTCTCGAAAGCCTTGATCACAGCCTGGGCTCTTATTTCCGTTGCGCAAACGCAGCCGTGCTCGACTATCCAACTTCGCCGAGTAGCGAGTTCCGGGTTCTCCGGGCTGGCACCAAAGGATGGACCTGTCTTCCAGGTTTTCCTGGAATCACCCACGATGAACCCGGCTGCTTTGAGCAAGTCTTCCTGCAGTTCTTTCAAGGACAGCGTGGCCGGTCGGACGCCCAACGTGAAGAGTGTTGGAATTTCCTAATATGTGCGATGGCAAAATGGATACCGAACAAGTCCCATGCCATGGGAAGCGGCGGTGAATTCCACGTTGGGCCACACATCATGATTTCGTGATTATCGGGCTGGATCAAAAGACGATGCAGACATTGAACCAGGACGAATCGAATGGTGAGCCTCAGGTCAACCATCTTCCGGTCACCTTGAGCTATTTCTGGTGATCCCGATTCGTGATTCGATCATGCGTAAGCGGCCCGCATTATTGGCACCGCAGCAGACCGATAGATCTCGGGGAGTGAGTGTGCGACAGAAGAAAAATTACGATGAAGAGAACGTTTTGGACCGGGAAATCTGGTCGACTATTCGTTATCTCGATCCAGACACAAACGCTAAGGCGAGTAACCTCGCTGTAACCGCTGTTTAATAGCCATTTTCTCGATTTGCCTGGCTTGTATTGTGCTTCACCCTTGCGGATTGTGAGATAACGCCACAGAGTCTCAGGAAAGAGCCTCTTACAAGAATAAGATATGAAAGGAGAAATGCAATGTCCGCTGCCTCCCAAGGTACAACCCAACGTCCTCCAATGCCGCCATTTACACGCGAAACGGCTATTAATAAGGTTCGACTGGCAGAAGATGCCTGGAACTCTCGTGATCCGGAACGAGTGGCCCTGGCGTACACAGTTGACTCACGCTGGAGAAACCGCTCGGAATTTGTGAACGGAAGGCAGGAAATCATCGCGTTTCTCAGACGCAAATGGACGAGGGAGCTGGACTACCGGCTGATCAAAGAGCTTTGGGCGTTCGAGGGGAACCGTATCGCCGTGCGCTTTGCCTATGAATGGCACGATTCCTCCGGAACTTGGTTTCGCTCGTATGGCAATGAGAATTGGGAGTTCGATGAGAACGGGCTGATGCGGTTGAGGCTTGCTTCGATCAACGATCTGCCCATCAAGGAGACGGAGCGCAAGTATTACTGGGCACCAGGGCGCCGTCCGGATGATCATCCGGGACTGAGCCATCTTGGCTTCTAAGGCCAAGTCCATTCACGTCTGGCAAGGTAGGAAAGAGCAGCTATGCGTTTGATTCCGAATCCCAAGGTCTACTCTTATGGCTATGAAGCGATGTCCATGGGTCCGCTCAGACAATCCGCTTGTGCTCCAGTATCACGATCGCGAATGGGGTGTGCCAGTCCACAATGACCGAAAACACTTTGAGTTTCTTGTGCTCGAAGCAGCACAGGCCGGGCTCAGTTGGTCGATCGTGCTCAAAAAGCGGGAGGGGTACCGTCGTGCATTTAGCGAGTTCGATCCCGAGAAAGTGGCACGATATACCGAGAACCGCGTCGAGAAGCTCACATTGAATCCGGCAATCATTCGAAACCGAATGAAAATCAAAGCCGCGGTACGCAACGCGCAGGCGTTTCTCGCAATTCAGGAAGAGCTGGGAAGTTTTGATGCCTATTGCTGGCGGTTCGTCGATGGACGACCCAAGCTCAACCGTTGGAAGGCAATGCGGGAGATTCCGGCTACCTCAAGTGAATCGGACGCGTTTAGCAAGGATCTCAAACGCCGGGGATTCAGCTTCGTTGGTTCGACCGTCGTCTATGCGCACATGCAGGCGGTCGGCATGGTGAACGATCACCTCGTCAACTGTTTTCGATATGGAGAGATTCGGCGGCTGGATTCGGTCATCGAGCGCGCCCGCTTGCCGGCACCGCCCAACAGCCGGACGGCGCCGGAATTCTGACGGTGCACGCCTACATCGTCGGAGAACATGGTGACAGTCAGATCCCGGTGCTGTCCTCGGCTTGCATCGCGGGAGTGGCTCTTGAGAAGTTTTGCCAGCAATTGGGTTTGCCCTACGAGGAGAACGCGCTGGGAAAGTCGCCAGTGAAACGCGATATCAAGGTTCGAAGGTTGAGCTTCTTGGGGCAAACCATATATGCGGAAATTCCTCTCGAGCCAAAAAGATACTCATCCGCGCACAGATTGGAAGGAAAATTCAAATGCGTCTTATTGCAAACTTAACCCAGATCTCCCGCGGCGGGGGAGTTTATCGAAGTTGACAGGTGTCCTCAATTCGGTCGCGAGACCATGGCTAGCAGCTTCACTGGCATGCATTCTGCTGTTGCTTTCAGGTACAGACTCCGCCCAAACCGTCGTGAGGTCCAGCGCCAGTCTTTTCTTCGACTTTTGGCCGGAAGGGCAAAAGCTTCCAGCGGGAGAATATCTGTTCGATTCCGAGTTCCCAGGTTCGATCTCAATCCGTGGCAAAGGGGCAAAGTTAAGCGTAGCCATTTCACTCGTCTTGTATGCGGATCCGGTGAAGAAGGAGAACGCAAAGTTGCTCTTCGTTCGTCGAGAGGAGAATTACTACCTGATTGAAAGTGTGCAGCGTACTCGGCAAGCGAGTAGTCACCGCCGACTTCGAACCTCGCGGAGAAACAAATAACGAGCAGCGTGAAGCACGGCTCGTCTATTCGTGGATGGGGGTGTCGAGTCATGCGATTGGAATCTACTGCTGGCGCACGAAGACAAAATGTATCCCGGTGCAATCCCCTCAGCTTCCATCGCCTCTGGC
>DATNKA010000335.1:0-4924 GCA_035603655.1 Candidatus Acidiferrales bacterium
TGCTCACTGCAGCTTTGTTGCTTGCTTTTGCAGTCTAATGGCGATCTTTTCAGAGGTTCTCCGATTCCTCGCGCAACCGTTCAGAGGATTTATCTGGCCGCAACCGTGATGCCACAGAGGGAGATGCAACCTGACGCGGTATAGGCCAGATTCTTGTATTCTCCTGGATCGCGCTGTGTGACCTTACTTAACCGGGCGGGCGACATAATCAGCCGTCCAAATCGCTGTTAGCAGGGAAAATCGCCTGGTCGACCCTCTGCAGGCGTAGACTCACAGAAGAAGTTCTTTCGGGAAGAGTTGCTTAATTGGAAAAGCAAGCGGTTGGCGTCCTGAGCAGATTTGTCGTGGCCAATGACATGGATACCGAGGTCAAGCGAGCTTTCATTCTCCGTCCGCACCTTGTCGACGGCGCCGCAGGGTTTGTCCGGATGGATGTCCTCAGCCCAGAGGACATGCCGAATGAAATCTGGCTGATGACATATTGGGCCGATATTGCAAGCTATCGGACATGGCATAAGAGCCACGCTTACCATGAATCGCATGCGGGAATACCGAAGGGGTTGAAGCTTGTGCCGGGCAGCGCCGCCTTGCGTATATTCAATCTCATTGCCTCCTAAGAAGTAACGATCTCCTGAAGATGGCGGGCACAGCCGTAAGAGTTGTTTGTGCGTCCGGTCGGCTTCCCTGGGCGATTCAGCCTTCATCACCGCACCAAGCGCAATCAAGCAAACGGCGATGTAGCTGGCGGCGCCACTCCATGCAGTCAACAGCTTTTGGGTTGTGGAATCGATGTCAGAGCTACTCGAAACAACGCGCGATCTCATTATTGAACGGCAAGAGGATCTCGCTCGCGAAATTGTTGAGCGCCACTGGAAACTTAGGCCCGCTTTGGAACAACTGTATGGGGAAAAAGGGAGGACGAGGTGTTTGGAAGATGCCCGTTACCACCTCCGATATCTCTCCGAAGCCGTAGGAGCGCGAGAGCCGGCTCTGTTCGTCCACTACGTCACGTGGGCCAAAACAATGCTTCTAGCGCGCAACATCCCCGTTGAGGACTTGGTAGCAAATCTCGAAGTGATGTTGGATGTCTTGGGAAAAGAACTTCCTCTACCGATGCAACAGCCTGCGGTGGATTATGTGAAATCCGCCATTGAGAGTCTAACGCTCGCCAACGATAACTCATCATTTCTCGACCCTGGACAACCGCTGGCCGACCTCGCCCACCAGTACCTAAGCGCGCTTCTTCGTTACGACCGACACTCGGCCTCGGCTCTCATTATGGGAGCCGTGGAGAACAAAGCCAACATCAGGGAGATCTATTGCCATGTGTTCGAAGCTTGCCAGTACGAGATTGGCCGCCTCTGGCAATCGAACGTTGTCAGCATCGCTCAGGAGCACTACTGCACGGCTTCGACGCAGCTGATTATGTCGCAGCTTTATCCCTTCATTTTTCGTTCGGATCGAACCTTGAGGGGCACGATTGTGGCTGCCTGCGTAAATGGGGAGCTCCATGAAATTGGTGCCCGCATGCTTTGCGACCTACTTGAGATGGAAGGCTGGAACACAATCTACCTCGGCGCCAATATGCCGACAGCAGGCATTGTCGATGTGCTTCGCGGCAACCATTCCGATATTCTCGCCGTCTCTGCGTCAATGACTTTCCACATCCGTGCTGTACGGGAGGTGATCGCGGCGGTGCGTGTGGCGCGCCCGGCGACGAGAATTCTCGTCGGCGGTTACGCGTTCAAAATCGCGCCCAATCTCTGGCGCGATGTCGGGGCGGATTACTGGACCAAGGACGCCTCCGATGCAATATCTTTGATAGGCGGGCTCGACGATAAGATGGCTGGTGCCAGGTAGCGTAGTATCTGCGCAAGATGACGGATCGCTGAAGCTGAAGCCTGATCGTAAGGGCTTCGACTGGATGTTATGAGCGCAAATTCTTTGGGTGACATGGATAGCCACGATCGTCTGTATAGCGAGTTATCTCGCGTTAACAATGAGCTGATCAATGCGCAAAGGGAGGTTGTCCAAAGAAACGTTCGACTAGAGCGCGCCGAGGAGGCACTGCGCGAGGCTTACGGCGACTTGGAGCGCCAGGTCCAGGAACGGACCAGAGAACTGGAAAATATTTCGGCTGCTCTACGAGAAGAAGTTAGCGTTCACCAGAAGACAGAAGAAAAGTTACGAGAGCTTTCGTTGAGCGTCCTTCGCATTCAGGACGAAGAACGCCGTCGTGTGGCGCGGGACTTGCACGATACCGTCGGCCAGACTCTGACCGCGTTGAAAATCACCCTGAGTGCGCTGGAAGATGCGGTGGTGCAATTCCCTCAAACGGCCGACTTTTTTGCCGAACTCGGTGGGCTCGCCGATCAGGCCCTTCAGGAAATCCGGTCCACATCTTATCTTCTGCATCCTCCGCTTCTTGACGAGGCGGGCTTTGCCGCCGCTGCTGCCTGGTACGTCGACGGATTTAATAAGCGCAGCCCGATCCAGGTGAAGCTCCAACTGCCGGAGGGCATTCGTCTTCCCGGCTCGGTGGAAATTGTTTTATTCAGGGTCCTGCAGGAGAGTCTGACGAACATCACCAAACATGCGGGATCTGCCACGGTCGATGTGGTCCTGGAACTCGACAAAAACGTAATATCACTTTCAGTCAGGGATTATGGCAAGGGAATTTCAGCCGAGAGACTTGCGAAAATGAATGGCAGTGGATCGGATGTCGGAGTCGGAATTGCTGGTATGCGCGAAAGGCTTAAGGAGTTAGGAGGCAGATTGGAAATCGAGTCCGATTCCACAGGCACTCTGCTGAAAGCCTTCATACCCCCGCCTAAAGCTATTTAGTCGATCAAAACAAGCTTTCCGGGCGTTGATAGCTGTTTCTATGGCTGTCAGCAAAACCTCGGCCGCTTCGATCTTGGCGACGTAAGCTCGAGTGCCAATCCTTTTGGCTTCTTCAACGAAATGCGCATCTCCATTTGAAGGCAGTATTACGATGCTATCGTGTCCTTTCGGGAATGCTGCGTAACTTGCAGATCCGGGCCGCGAGATTCAGAAGAGGTAACCCTGTGCGCGGGATGCGACGAAAGGGGCATCCCTATCTTGAGCTGAGCAATAATCTGGCGGAGAACTCAATGCGTCCCGTGGCATTGGGCCGTAAACGAAAGAACCGGATACACATCGGAAGCCCACAGGCGGGACCCAAGGTTGCAGCGATTCTCTCGGTCGTGGAAAGATGCCGCAGGTTGAAACTCCCAGTGCGCGACTATTTGGCAACGATCCTTCCTGGGCTTGCCGATCTCCCGATCTGGCGCCTTCCGGAACTCACTCCAAAAGCTTGGGTCTCCTCTTCCTGATCCAGACCATTTGTCAGTTTCCCAGGGTTGCTGCGCGGTCCTGAACTCATCTCCGCCGCTGGCATTCCACGCCGACGCGCCAATTTACATCCCAGTCGCCAAGACTAGCAGCTAGGATTCCAGCAGCGCCCGTAACTTATGAGCGTATCTGCGGCTCGACGTGACCACCGCTCCTCCAGCCAGGAGGATGTCGTAGACCCCATCGAACATCGGACGAATCTCGTTAATGCAGGCACCGTTCACAATGGCCGATTTCCGCACGCGGATGAAGTGGTGTGGCGCGAGCTTCTCTTCCAGGTCCGCCATGGTTTCCCGCAACAGGTGACGGTCGCTGGCGGTGTGTATGCAGGCGTAGTTTCCCATGGCTTCGATCCACAGCACGTTGGAAACGGGGACAAAGAAAATCCGCTTCTTGTCCTTCACCACAAAGCGTTCCAGCGGGCGGAGACTTCGAAGGGATTGGAGCAGTGGTTCGAGACCTCGATTTGCTTCCCGGCGGTGTTCGAGGACCTGGCGTGCGTGAACCAGGGCCTTGGCAAATCGCTCCTTATCATACGGTTTCAGGAGATAGTCAACTGCGTGCACTTCGAATGCACGGATGGCGTGCACGTCGTAAGCCGTGACAAATATATATATGGGAGCGGGGCCGTTCACTGGCTCCACATTCTCGATGACTCCAAAACCATCCAGATCAGGCATCTGCACATCGAAAAAAACGATGTCGGGATGAAATTCATTGATCTGCTCCACAGCGTTTATTCCGTTCGTCGCCTCACCTACAAGTTCGATGCCGTCGTGTTCGGCCAGATAGCGACGGATACCGCGCCGGGCGATCGGTTCGTCATCGACGATGAGGACTCGCGTCTTCAATGCGAACTCCGCAGTGGAATGGTGATGATGGCCTCACAGCCTCGACCGTCGCCGCCGGTGAGTTCCAGCGATGACTGGTCCCCGTAAAGTTGTTTCAAGCGTGACTGGACATTGCTGAGTCCGACGCCGAACCGCAGGAGCGACGCCGGTGCCGGCCCAGGGCCATCATCGCGGACGCGGAGCCAAACTCTGCCGTCGTGGAGTTTGGCAGCGATCTCCAGCCGGCTTGCGGTGGAATCGACGCTGAAGCCATGCTTGATGGCGTTCTCAACCAGCGGCTGAAGGGCCAGGCTCGGTACATAGACTCCGAGAAGATCAGGCGGTATGTCCATGTGCACCTTCAGGCGATCATGAAAGCGTGTCTGTTCGATCTCCAGATACTTGCCGACGAACTCGAGCTCGCTTTGCAAGGTGATCTCGTTCTCCCGGCGTTCGAGGGCCATGCGCAGCAGGTCGCCGAGGCTGATCAGCAGACGGCCCGCAGCATCGACGTCTTCCTGCATCAGAACACCGATGGCATGAAGGCTGTTGAATAAAAAGTGCGGATGCACCTGGCTCTTGAGATTCTCAAGTTCTGCATGGGAGAGCTGCGTCTCCAGTTGCGCCGCTATCGTCTGGCGCTCCATAGCAACCTGGTAAAAGTGCATCGACTGGTACAAGCCCACCACTAACCAGTATGTGAGTATGCCGGTAAAGCT
>DATNKA010000336.1:0-19159 GCA_035603655.1 Candidatus Acidiferrales bacterium
CCCCCCCGGTTCGGAGAAAGCGGCAGCCCGCATCTCAGAGGAACGCTCGGTCAGCGCCCGGCCTCTCGGCCAATCTGGTCGGCAATCCGTTCGCCAACCTGATCGGCAAACACTTGAAACGCGGGAATCGCAAATAGCCGCAATCCGATCTCTTCCTGAGGCAGACTCTCCGCATGCACCGCGCCCGCCCCATCTAGCAGGGCCGTGCGCAGCCTGGCTGCCGTCGCGGAGTCGAAACTTTCTGAGACCACAACGCTGTTATCTTTCCAGTGCTCCACGATCACTTCCCCTTCCTCGGTCACGATCTGGACGACCGAGACTGGGCAATTCGCGCTCGCACACGCAGGCACCACTTGCACGGTCGCACTGTGATAACGCTGCGATGCCGCACGGCCGTAGAATCCGGCAAACCATTCGGCCGCTTGCGGCGTTTTCCATCGCGAAATATACAGTAGCGCCAGATCCGCCGTACCGGGCGAAATCTCTGCGACTGTCTTATCCTTGCGCCGGAAGGTCATATACGATCCGCCCTGCCATGACGCCGAAATTTCATTGGCAACCTTTCGTTCGCCATACTGCTTCAGCAGGGCGCGTACGTCTAGTTCGCCAATTCCTCCCGAGTCGTACACCTCGTACTGTTCGCCCACGACATCGCGCATGTCCGGGATGCGTACCGCAGGCAGCTTCTCCCCGTTGATGTACGACGCCGGCTGCAAAACCTCGTGCGAGTTCCGCGGGGGCCGCGCGAAGGCTCCTGCAAATGCCATTTTCTTTCCGCCCTTGTGCAGCAGTTCACCTTCGAAGATCAAACCTTCCCGGTAGGCAAAAGTTCCCATCTCACGCAGAATCATCGGCGCATCGTGCATGAGTTGGGAATCAATCACCGCCTTCACCGCCGGCTCTTCCATCTGGTAAATGAGCCCCGGCGTATCCTCAAGACTGCGCCCCACTGGCTTGAGCAGGTAATCCACGTACACCACCATGGCTTGACCTTCCACTACGGCCTTGCGTGCGATCTGACTGTCGCCGTCGATGGGCGCGCCACTTTTTGCCTGATCGCTTGTAGGCTTCGTCGCCGCTTTCATCCACTTCGCCAAGTCGTAGTTCTGATCCTGCAAGGCATGAGTCAGCTCGTGGGCGAGGATGGGCTCCTGGCGATCCGGAGGAACCCAGTTCAGCATAGAAATTTCCTTGGTCTCGTCGTCGTAGTATGCCGCAATTTCCTGGCCTGTCGACTTCACCAGAAATTCCTTTAGATTGAAATCCCGCGGCAGGAGTCCGAGCTTTTTCATGCTCAACTCCTCTTGCGCGAAGCTTTTCGTGAATTCCTCCTTTGCCATTTGTCCAGTGGCGTATTTTTCTACGTCAGCCTTGCTTACCAACCGGCGCTTCACGGCCGCATGCTTTGGCATGCCAGTGTCTTCGGCGGCGAAAGCGAAGATTCTGTCCACGGATTCGAACAGCTTTTTTGTATCCGCGTCCGTCATTTTGACTTCGTTGGTCGTGTCCTTGCGGAGTTTGCGGGCCACGTCACCCAGGCTTTGCCCGGAATCTGCCTGTTGGCCGAATGCGGAGACGGCGAGACAGGTAGGAACGCAGACCGCCAGGAAACCGCACCGCCGCCAAAATGTCTGCATTGTTCCTCACTCAGAGACGAGAATGCACTCCCGTCGATTCTGCTTGAGTCAGGCCCGCAACTCACTGGCTAAGTTCGGATTGAAATTAC
This sequence comes from Candidatus Acidiferrales bacterium, assembly GCA_035603655.1. Classification (GTDB taxonomy): domain Bacteria; phylum Acidobacteriota; class Terriglobia; order Terriglobales; family Acidobacteriaceae; genus Sulfotelmatobacter. The sequence continues at coordinate 1,727 of DATNKA010000336.1, forward strand.
CAAGGTAAGCTAGTGCGAGAGAAGCGTTAGCGTTTGCGGAAAATGACGGTGGGAAGAGACTATTTTAGCTCCGCTAGCTTTTGCGTCGCCAATTGCCCTGCTTCCCCAGTGGGATTGTCTTTCTTGATTTGTTCGTAGAGGCGCTTGGCGTCGAGCGGCTGATTGTTCGTCTGATACAGCTCCGCGAGTTGCAACTGCGCCGTTACCTTACTCACCGAAGTGGTGGGCTTGTTGATCAATTCCTGATAAAGGGCTACGGCGTCTTTGGTGCGCTGACTATTCCCGTAGAGCGTTGCCAGAGCCAGCTTCGCAATGGACGCCAGTTCCTTGTTGCCGGTGGAAGCCACGGCCTTAAAGTTATTTTCCGCGGCAGCATTGTCACCCTCGGTTGCGGAAGTCACGCCTAAAAAGTAGCGGGCCATGTCCGCCGACCGGGTGTGCGGATACTTGTCGAGGATTGTCTGAAACTGCTTCTTGGCAGCCTCGGCTCGTTCCTTGGCGCTTGTGAAGCTGGGAACTCCTGGCTGAGCAGGGGCTCCAGCGGGACGAAGCTGAGCCTCCAGAGTCCTAACAGCCTGCGACAAGTCGAAGCTCGCCTTCTCGTTCTGCGCGCTCAAGTAGTACCAGCCGCCCGCGGTAGCGGCGACCATGACTGCTAATGCGACGACGACGATGGCGAGAGTGTTCCTATGTTCGACGCTCCAGTGAGCGGTCTTCTCGGCAGCCCCGATGGTGACCCGGCTGAATGCATCCTGTTTAAGCTGATGGCGAGTCTCTGCGCGCACGAAGATCCCTTCTAATCACTATGATGGAGGGTAGAACCAATATTGCGATGCTACAGTTTAACAGGACGAAAATGAGCCCGTCAAAACCGGAGCGCGGCAACTTTGCCAATCTCCACCGGAACAGCAGTTGAGTCCAGCGTTCGGAGCAGACTTGGCATTCGGCGTTCTGGTTAGTGGGACGTCTCTTCCAGCAAACCTTGTTCGAGTTTTTCCTGGCACTCGATGCAATGGCGGGTCCAGGGCACAGCCTCTAGACGCTTGGCGTTGATCTCTTTGCCGCAGTGAATACACTCGCCGAAACTGCCTTCGCGGATGCGAGCCAGAGCCTTATCCACCATCTGCAGGAGCTGCCGCTCATTATTGCTCTGGCTGAAGAGAAATTCTTTCGTATAGGAGCTGGCGGCGCGATCGGCAATGTCCTGGGCCGTATCTTCGTCAGCGGAGCGGCCGTCGGCCTGGGTGCGGGAGACCGTGCGGCGCAATTCCTGCTGCCGCGTTTCAAGCCGCTTCTTGAATCCTTCTAACTTCTTCTTGTCCATAGTGTCACTTCTAAAGTCCTGCGACGGCTCCCCGGAGCCGTCCATGAGGTAAAGGCCAAACGACGATGATAAGCGCGAAAATTGAGATGCGTCAACAGGCACGGCGGCTGCATGGCGGCCGCACGAGTCCTTCGAGATCGAGCGAGGGATGAAGCTTCGCATGAAGAATAAGGAAATGGAGGAATTTGATTACAGGCCCTTTGCCTTCGGTAGCCGCTCTACACCGTCAGTGTTGAGGCCCCTCAGGCAGAGCTTGTTTCTTGGGGTCATTGGAGGTTACGCTGCGCTGCATCCTGTCGTGGGTTTCCTGAGGGATTAGATTCTTCTTGAGCAGATCTTCTTTGGAACCAAAGGGACGAGCATCGATGATGCTCTGAGCATCGTGGGGACCGATGCCGGGCAGCGCGGCTAGGTCTTTCTTACTAGCACTATTTGAGGTCGACGGCTGTCCGTTGCGGACGGGGTGTCGCCCTTCTCTGCGGTCGTCATTTTGTGAGTTTCGGAGGGCTACGAACTCTGATCGCCCACGGGAGAAGCGGACGGCTGATTCTGCTGTCCGAAAGAACTCGCGGCGAGCAACCGAACGGAGAGGAGCACCGCCGCCGAATTCTTCCCGTTTGTTCTCCGCTTTACCGGGGGTTGGATGCCGCTTGAGACCCGGATGTCTTCGAGCTGACAGCATGAACCGTGAACCAGATTAGCGTGGGAGAGTAGGACGGCAGGATGGAGAGTAATATCTCACGGTGTGACAGGAGTGAAGCAAAGGGCCGTCCGTCATTAATAATCGTAAGGACAGCCCCGCGATCGCGCTCAGTTAGTGATGATCGTGATCCCAATTCTGCTCAGTCTCCCAGCGATGTTCTTTTCCGTTCCACCACTGATGGTGGGCCTCCCAACACCGTTGGCGTTCGGCGTTCAGATCGCGACGCCGGTCTTCGGCCTCACGACTACGCTCACCGTTGTGGGCGACGGCTCTATCCAGGTTTGCCTCCGCCTTTTCGACGGCATGTTGGCACTTTGACCGGTCATCCGCGTGAACTCGCGGGGCGGCTACAAAAAACGTAAGCGCCACCCCCATAACGGTGGCGGCTGCTGTTTTTCCAAATCGTAAATTCAAGCGCTCTCTCCTCTCTATTCTATTTTCGGTGGCGGCGACGCGGTCGCCGGAGACTCTAACCTACACCCAAGATTCGTCTCTGGTATTCACAACGAACAAATTCTAGGGGGCACGGTATCCCTTCTTCGATACAGTTCATCCTGTAATTACCATTTGTTAACGGCACTCACCAGCTAACGTCCGCCCCGGCAGTCCAAAACAGAAGTCGTAACTCCGTTACCCACACCCACTTATCGAGCTATAGGGACTTTCATGTTAGCCAGGGCGTACGCCAGAACCGCCATTGCAGCGGCATTTTCCCGGAGTTCAGTGGGAACGATCTTGTCCAGAGTGTCGGCAGCAGTGTGATGGTAGTTGAAATAGGTGCGGCCGTCCTGCATAACACCGAAGGCAGGCACTCCGGCATCGGCCATAGCCGCGATGTCTGCGCCCGGGGCATCGGCAGTGGGTTGCAGGAGGGAAGCTCCAGCGCTTAGAAGAACAGTTTGCACCGGGCGAAGGGCATTGATGGCGGCCGGTGCGGCTTTGACCTCGAAACCGAGAGGATGGGCCGCACCAGAGTCACTCTCGATGGCCGCAATGTGGTGAATAAAGTTGCTGAAATACTCGGAGGAGTAGGCTCTGCTCCCTGCGCCGCCAGTTTCTTCATCCATCCAGGCAATGACGCGCAGCGTGCGCGCCGGGCGCAGGTGAAGGCGCTGGAGTATTTCGGCAGTCTCCATAGCGATCACGACTCCCGCTCCGTCGTCGATGGCGCCGGTCCCGAGGTCCCATGAATCAAGGTGTCCGGAAACGACGACGATCTCCTCGGGGTGCTCTGAGCCTTTCAGATCAGCGATGACGTTATAGCCGGTTTCGTCGGGCAACTTCTGGGGAGTAAGGGTGAGATGCATTCGGATCTTGCCCTGAGAGGCGAGGTGGACGATGAGATCGGCGTCTTCGGCGGTCACTGCTCCCGCAGGAATTGCTGCAGGAAAGCTGAATCCGGTGTGCGGAAGGCGATAGTCAGCATTGCCGACGGAGCGGACCAGGGCGGCGGCAGCGCCTAGATCGGCTGCGGCCTTAGGTCCGGCCCCGCGGTAACGAACGGCCTCGCCATAAGCGGCGAAGCCAAGTCCGCCGGCGGCTTTTTGCTTGTCGAAGATTTCGTTGAACAGGACGATCTTACCTGCGACTTTGTCACGACCCAGCGCCTGTAGCTCTTCAAAAGTACTGACGGTGACAACGTCTGCGGTAAGACCTTCGGTGGGGGTGGAGGAACTTCCACCGAGGGCGGTGAGTATGATCTTTTGCGTGGTGCCTGAAACCATGCCGGGATACTCGACCAGAGCCGCAGTTTCGACGCCGCGAACCCAGTGCGGCACGGTGACCGGTTGCAGTCTCACTTCCAGGCCCAGTTGGCGCAGTTCTCCGGCAACGTATTCGGCGGCTGCGCGCGCCTGAGCTGATCCGCTGGGGCGTGGTCCGATGTTTTCGGTGAGGTGGGCGACTTGCCGGTAAGCATAATCGTCATTGAGCGCGGTGGCTTTGATGGCGGACAGTTGCTGTAAGAGCAGCGGCGGGAAATTGTGCTCATCCGCAGGCGAGGGTTGTGGCACAGCCATCCGAGACGCGGGGGAAGGCGTCTGTGCCGGAGTTTGGGCGGAAGCGTTGAGGAAGGTTGAAATGGCAAATGCGGTTTGAAGAGCGATCGATGAGCGCAAGGCCTTGGTCATAGATGTGGGTCAGTGTATCCGACGCTAGTCGGCGGGGGAAAGGGACGAACTTCATCGTCAATCTACGGTACCGACCCGATATATCGGATGGCGGCAGATGCTAGCGTGGGACATGGACAAGAAACAGATTAACGATCCCAAGATGACGGTGAACTTCCTGATCTGGATTGGCGGAGTGTTTATGCTCGCGCTCTTTCTCGTACTTGCGCATTTCGTTTGGAGGATTTTATAGCCTCGAGGCCAGCGAAAAAAATGGCCCCATTTCTGGGGCCAAGTTTCGAAGAGGCGAATTTGGTAGGCGTTTCAGGAAAGGCTATGCAAGTTACCGTTCCGCCAGCCGGAACAGCACTTCGGGAAAAGTTTGGAAGAGAAGCGAGTGAGGGTCATTGCTTTGGGTTGCGGCCTCTTGGTTATATGCAAGGGAGCATTTGCCGAGCCAAAAGCAGGAAATGCGAGCGGGGGAGTTTAGAATTCAATAAGTCGCTGGCTAATCACGGCTTAGCTGGAGTGCCGCTCGAAGGAAGCGAGTCCCATCATCTGAAATCCACGATGTGTGAGTGCAGAAGCATGCACATTAACGCATATGGCGAGATGCTTCGATTGAATCTTCAATGCGAGCCGCCGGCGAAAACCGGCGGCCCGAAAGGAATTGAGGCTAACTATTCCCAGCCACGGTACGCAGCTTCCCGGGGAGGAAGTGATACGGGGGCCATGGTCCGCTAATCGCTACCTGACAATTCTTCAATTGCTTGGTGGCTGTGCTGTAGCGGTTCTGATATTTCTCAACCGATTTGGAATCGATGAGATGGGCGATGTCGATGAGCATGCCCTGCGGCGCAACCTTCTTGCAGCTTACTTCTTCTTCCAGCGGGTTGAATAGCTTGTGGACTTGTACGGAAAGGGCACGAGCCTTGGTCTGGCGTTCACGCTCACGGGAGGCCTTAACTCGCAGCTTTGAAAGATAGTCGCCTCCAACCGTATCGGGCAGGATGACATCGATCATAGCTTCGCGCAACGACCCGTCGGTGACGGTCAGTTTGATGTGCATTTCGGACTTGCCGCGGAGTTTGGCGACGCTCACGCCGAAGGCCCGCCGGTTAACCCGGACTGCCTGGCGGAGGGCGTCATCGCTCTCAAAGATGGTTCCGAAGCGGAAGGGTAATACAGTGGAATTGCGAAAGCAGCCGCTAACCACACGGGCATGGTCGATGACGGCTTTCTGATCAAGTTCTCCACTCTTAGGGTCGTATTCGCTCACAATCACAGCAAATTCGCCGCTGGGATAGCTGAGGACAGGGGCTCCGTTCACGCCTTGAACATTCTCAATTACGAAAGGGCGTCGGGAACGGGTACCGTTAGGCAGGGTCTGGTGCTCGGTAAGGCAGTATGCGTACCACGACATATTGAACTCTCCGAACCGGGACAGAGGCGGACGAACCACCTCTTTTATGTTGTTTTCCACAAGTTGAACTGAAAGCTTGGAAGTTTACTTAGCGGTGCAGGGTCGAATTGGGAAACTTCGTACCCCGTAATGCATATTACTTCGGTTTGCATGAAAAAAGCAACTTTTTCGTGGCATCAGGCATCTCTGAGGAAATTTGGGCGGGCTAGCCTCCCTTGCGGGGTCAAAATCGGTGGTCCGCAGTCCCTGCCAGAACTATGCTTATCTCTTTTTATTGTTATTAGTTGCGGCTGCACGGGCGGCGCGCTCCTGGAGCGATAAGGTTACGACCTGGAGCATGTCGTCCTGCGGTGCGGGTTTCCCCGTCCAGATCTCGAATTGGCGAGCGGCTTGGTGGACGAACATCTCAATTCCCGGAATGATCTGCGCGCCCCGCTGTTTCGCCAGTTGCAGCAGTTGGGTCTCGGGCGGGTCGTAAATCATGTCAAAAACGTAGCGGGCATTGATTTCTTTTTCTTGCAGCGGGCTCTCGCGTGTATTGCCCATGCCGACCGGCGTGGCGTTGATGATCACGTCGAACGAGTACTTTTTCAGGTCGGCGCGCTTTAGCGCGCGCGCATGAGCGCGACGGGCAAGCTTCTGCGCCGGGACCGCACTCCGATTCAGAATGAAGACCTCGGCCCCGCGTTCCTTTAGGCCAAAAACGGCGGCACGAGCCGCGCCTCCCGCGCCGAGCACGAGGATTTTTGCATCCTGCAGGGTGCTCAGGCGGCGCTCCAGGGGGCGCACCACTCCGGACGTATCTGTGTTGAAGCCGTAAAGCTTGCCATCCTGAGCCCGCACCACCGTATTGCAGGCGCCAATCTTCGTGGTGTGCGTATCCGTGTTATCGAGATAAGTAAGAATCGATTCCTTATACGGCATGGTAACGCTGAGGCCGTGGATGGGAATTTCACGCACGCAGGTGAGCAGATCTTTGAGAGTCTTGGCATGCAGCGCGAGATAGACGGCATTGACGTTCTCGCGGCGAAAGGCCGCATTCATGATGTCGGGGGAGAGCGAATGAGCCACCGGGTCTCCGGCAACGCCGTAGACCCGGGTGGCGGCGTCCACCTGCTCAATGCGGTACACGCTGCGCAGTTCCTGCGCGGTAACTTGTCCGGGAGCGGTTTCCTCTCCGGGACTGACTGCGGCGAAGGTAAACACGCTGCCGGCGCGCACCCCGAGCACGCGGCTGATAATGCCCTGTTCGCCCATACAGAGGCCAATGATGGAATGGTTGTCGCTTTCGCGCCCCAGGAACTGGATCATGGAAACATTATCCGAAAGGGTAGCTGCCGTGCCGACCACTTTGTAGAAGTCTGCGGGGAAGGCTCGCATCTTCTCCAGAGTCTCGTCGAGCTTTTTCGTGCCGCGAAAATCGTGGAAGGAAAGAATGAGTGCGGAGCGGCTGCGAAGCCTTTGCAGCTGTTCAGGCTTGCACTTCTGAGCAGTCTGGAGCTCAACGTCGACCAACTGGCATCCCGCGGCCGCGGCTTTTCCCAGGATATCGAGTTGGGAGGTGATCGAGCCGCGAAACTTGCCTCCGCTCGCGACCCGCCGACAGGTGGCGATCACCATAACGCCGGAGTGCGTTTCCAGAAAATGTTTGATCTTCGGAATTGCCAACCCCGGCTTCGAAATATGGTCCAGCCTGAACTCCAGAAAGGAGTTATCACGGATTAGTCCTTCAGCTTTTTCGATCAGCACGGTGGGATCCGGGGCAGCTACGGCGACACAGACTCGCGGCAGGCGCAACGGTAAAAGGCGAAGCGGATAGCTTTTCGGAGCAGAAATCATCTTGAATCAATAGGTTCGGATTGAAGCAAAAGGTTCGGCGCGAATCTTACAGGGGTCGAATTACAGATGCAACAGTGGATTCATAAATCGGTCGAAAAAAACTGTTTCCAAAAGCTGCGTGACACCCTCGTAACCTTGACCCCCTCTTACCCCCTTGTTACCTTCCATCTGGAGCATTGCTTCCATTGCACTTGACTGCGGAAGGGCGCCAAACGTGTCTCTTCTCGGAGGTAACATGAAGAAAATAGGATTGTTATTGTTAGTCGCCGCAACAGCAACGTGGGCGCAAACGGCACTGGACGTCAGCACCTCGAATGTCGTCACGCCACCTGGGACGTCCCCCACGACGGTTAGCTTCCCGATTCAGCGGGTGCAAATGCCCACCTACGCAGATGTTTACTGCGCTGGTTTCATTAACAGGCAAATCCTGCCCGATGCCAACTTCGTGGCGGGGGGACTGGATACTCCCGAAAGCACTAAGTTCGTCAAGGACGACATCGTTTATATGCAAGGCGCCGGCTACACGCCCGGCGCGGAGTATGAGATTATCCGCGAGCTGCGCGACATCAATGAGTATGAGATGTACCCTGGACAGCGCAAGCTGATGAAGGCTACTGGGCAGCCTTACGAAGAAGTAGGCCGGGTACGAATCGTCGATACCCGCAGCAGGACAGCGGTGGCGCAGGTCGAATACGCCTGTGACCCTATCAATCCCGGGGACACGGCTATTCCTTTCGCCGAAAAACCCATGGTGGCGTTTCACCCTCCTCTGCGTTTCGATCGCTTCCTGCCCACTGGCAGCAAAGTCTCCGGACGCATTGTGATGGGAAGAGATTTTGACTCCGAGCTGGGCACGGGCCAGAAAGTTTATATCAACGTAGGGGCGAATCAGGGCGTGAAGGTAGGCGATTATTTCCGCGCCGTGCGGTCCTATGAAACCGACCTAAAAGATCCCGTGGATTCCCTTTCGTTCAAAGCAGCGCTCAGTGAAGACACGCAGAAGAAACAGGCATCGGTCGATCCTGAGCTGTTTAGCAGGTCGAACGGTCCCGTGATTCACGTGCGCGACCTGCCGCGGCGCGCCGTGGGCGAAATCGTCGTCATCGGGACGACCCCAACCACCGCCACTGGGATGATCGTGTTCGCCATGGAAGATGTTCACGCCGGCGATGGCGTGGAACTAGACGATCAGGCTCAAGTACAGCAGTAATAACTTCGCAATCAGCACCCGCAGTCAGGCCGGGGACGGGCAATCGTCCCCGGTTTATTGTTGTGCGGTGGTTGCGGCATAACCCGCAGTGTCAGAGCATGTCAGAATAGCGACATGTCCAAGCCGCAAACTTTATCCGTTCCTGGTTTTCTTTACGGGACGGCGTGGAAAGAAGAACGAACTCCGGCTCTCGTTGAGCTGGCGCTGCGCGCCGGATTTCGCGGCATCGACACCGCCAACCAGCGACGCCATTACTTCGAGGCCGGCGTCGGCAAGGGACTGGCGGCTGCCTGTGGCGCGGGAGTGCTCACCCGGGCTGATGTGTTTCTACAGACAAAATTCACTTACCGGCCGGGCCAGGATCATCGCCTGCCCTACGATTCCGACGCCACCTTGCCCGTGCAAGTCGCTCAATCGATGGCTAGTTCGCTCGAGCATCTAGGCACACACTACGTAAACAGCTTCGTGCTGCACGGACCCTCCTCCGGCTACGACTGGACCGAGGCCGACGCCCAAGTGTGGGAAGCAATGAAGGAGGAGCGTGATGCGGGACGGACGCGTCTGCTGGGAGTGAGTAATGTCTCGTTGCGGCATCTCGAGCAGATGGCAGCCGTCCACTCCGAGACTCCAGCGTTTGTCCAAAACCGCTGCTATGCCCGCCTCGGCTGGGACCGCGACATACGCTCATTCTGTCGCCAACACAAAATTACTTACCAGGGATTCTCTCTGCTCACCGCAAATCAAGATGTGCTGCGGCACCCAGTGGTGACCGGCCTGGGGACGCAACAGAATGCGACTCCGGAGCAAATCATTTTTGCCTTCGCCCGTTCCGTCGGAATGCTCCCCCTCACGGGCACATCCAACTCCGAACACATGCGGCAGGATCTGGCCAGTACCGCTCTTACACTCTCCGCTGATGCGGTGCGCGCCATCGAAGCTTTGGCCGAATAGCCGAGAGAGGCATTTACTTCCGTCCAGTCACCCCATACGCTTCCGGCAGTACGCGCTGGTAGATGTAAGCGTAGGCATTTCCGTCGGCAGAAAAATGGGGAGCGCCGACACTTTCGACTCCGGCGGATATCGCCCCGAAGCTTCGCCAAAGTTTTCGTGGGCGGCGGCGAGTCCATGTGAAATTGGCAGCGCATACTCCAACTAAAGTCTTGCGCATTGCGATTGCACCGCTGCGCAGTCTCTCTCGCAGCGTTTCGCCCTCCCGTAGCTTGGACACGACGTAAGGCGCACCTGGGTGCGTTCCCATATCGAATACCGCCAGAAGGTTATGGTGATTCATAGCTAACAGCGGGCGCGAGGGCCGCTTGCGCAAAGCGCCGCAGGCGATCGGCGTCGGGAAAGAGCCTGCGGTAAAATCTGAACCGCCTCATCCCGCTTCAGACGCGCGTCACGGGCGCGATACACTTCCCATATACCGCCCCGCGCCCAGCCGAGCGAGGATTTCGTACGATCCTAGTTTCGTGGCAGAAGTCAGGGTTCATGGGTGGGGCGGACTATGAACCTCCCCGCCCGGAAGGGCGGAGATTCCTGGATCCTTCTTGGCCTTTCGGCTCACCATGGGATGGCAACGGCCTGACCTAATCAGACGGTACTCGAAAGGCCTCCTCTGGTCGCCATCTTAGGTCGCTGCGTCTCGTGGTGTGGTGCCCCAATCAACATCTTGAAACCTACATTGAGCAGCAAAAGACTCCCCTGTGACGTGGCTGCCAAGTCGCTTATGCGCCCGCCCTGAACTGCGGGGTTTTACGCTGCCGAGGATAAACCGCAGAGAGTCGCCCAACTATTTCGAGTAATTCAGCAGGCCGAGAGCTTGGTCGGTATTGCGGAATCTTGCGCCGAGAGTTCGGAGTTCAGCAACGGTGCTCCGGCCGTCCTCCGCCTTTAAAGTTTCAATTGCATCCTGAACGACAGAGACACGGCGGCCGCGATCCAGCAAACCCTTGGCCGCGAAACGAACGCAGTATTCTGTCACTACGCCGAAGACGAGAAATTCAACGTCACTCCCGAATCGCTCTACTAACTTTCCGGCGTGCCGGCTTTGAAAGATGTCGAGGGTTTGCTTCTCCAGAAGGATCTGTTGGTATTGCGCGAGATCCCGGGGCAGCGCCGCCGTGGGATCGTTCGGCACGGTGAGAATTTTATCCGTCAACGCCTCCGGGACAAATGCGGAACCTTCGGTGCCCTTGATGCAATGCGGCGGAAACGTCTGAAACTCAGGGTCGTCTCTCGCGTGAAAGCAGCCATGTGAGATTAAGAAGACACGCCCCTGGCGCGCCGCCTCTGTAAGTTTCTCAATGTTGGGCAGCAATCGCTCCGCCCCGGGAACGTAGAGTTTGCCGCCCGGCAGCATGAAGTCGGCTTGCGTGTCGACTTCCCATAAAACAACAGTGTGCGATATCACCGTAGTCATCCTCGAAGGGGACCGGCTCCAGTTGGACTAGGAGGCTCGGCTGCGGAGATGGGGTAGCTTTGCACGAAACCGTTTTCCAAGCGTCAGTTCGCACAGACCGTCAACGAATTCGGGAGTCAACTTATCATGGCGAATGAGAAATCGCATGTAGATGGGACCGTAGAGCGAATCGAGAATCAAATTCATGTCCACATTCTTCCCCAGCTGGCCGCGGAGGATCCCACGGCGCAGCGTGGCATAGGCTTCCTGACGCCGCGGCTTCAGGAAACGTTCGCGAAAAGCTGCGATCAGGTTGTTGTCGCTCTGTCCGGCGCCCAGCATGGCAGAGACGATACGCCCACGGCGGCTGAGCAATATCTTCACCAGCTGACGCATCTGTTGGCTCATGTCGGTGCGAACCGAGCCTGTATCGGGAAAGTGCAGTTTGCGGGTGGTGCTGCTGGCAAATGCATCCGCGATGAGAGCGGCTTTATCCGGCCACCAGCGGTAGACTGTTGCCTTGCCAACACTGGCATGGGCGGCCACGGCTTCAATCGTGAACTCGGAGAACCCTTTTTTCGCCAGCAAGCGGAGAGAGCTGCGTAAGATTGACAGTCGTGCCTGTTCACTCCGAGGCCGCCCCGGAGGCCGCCTGCGGCCGTTTCCCTGGCTATTCGCTCGAGGCTGAGCCTTGTGGCGCATGCCCCTACACTAACATATAATCTATGCTGTCCTTTAGAATCCAATACGGGCAGTATCGAATCTAATGGCCAACTGGCGGGTGGGTTCGCCTCCGTGAAGGCTACCCTATTCCGGTTTTCCTTGAACTCTGGCGGTGCCTAACCGATGTGGATCGTAGCTCTAGCCCTCAGACGTCCCTACACCTTCGTGGTGATGGCGCTGGTCATAATTATTTTGACGCCGATCACGATTTTGCGAACCCCCACTGACATTTTTCCCGATATCAATATCCCAGTGGTGTCGGTGGTGTGGTTCTATGCGGGCCTCTCACCCCTGGATATGGCGGACCGCATCGTCGCCAACTCCGAACGCGGCATCACCACGACCGTCAACGATATCGAGCACATGGAATCTCAGTCCGTATATGGATTGGGCGTCATCAAGGTTTTTTTTCGTCCGGGAACGAACGTACAAGGAGCGGTTGCGCAGATCACTGCCATCGCGCAAACCACGGTTCGCAGTTTGCCCCCCGGCACCACCCCGCCACTGATCATTTCTTATAGCGCATCGACGACCCCCATTATTCAGCTCGGACTGAGCAGCAAGACTCTCCCTGAACAGCAACTTTTCGATCTGGGGCAGAATTTCCTGCGCAATTATCTGGCCACGGTGCCGGGAGCTGCCACGCCTTTTCCCTATGGCGGCAAGGTCCGTCAGATTCAGGTTGACCTCGATTTGCCGAAGCTGCAGTCCTACGGGCTGCAGCCCAATGACATTGTTAACGCCGTCAACGCGCAGAACCTGATTCTTCCAAGCGGCACGGTGAAGCTGGGTTCGCTGGAATACAACGTTGAGATGAACGGAACTCCGGAAACCATCCCGGAGTTGAACGATTTGCCGGTAAAGACGGCAAACGGCTCCACGCTCTACATGCGGGACGTGGCGCACATTCGCGACGGTTTTTCTCCGCAAACAAATATTGTGCGTCAGGACGGGAGCCGCGGCGCGCTGATGTCGATCTACAAGAACGGCAACGCTTCCACGCTGCAGATTGTCGCCGGGATCAAGAACATCGTGCAGCAGGCCGCGCAAGCGCTGCCGCCCGAACTCAAGGTTACAGCCCTGTTTGACCAGTCTCTGTTTGTGCGCGCATCGATCTACGGCGTCTTGCGGGAGGGCTTGATCGCAGCTGCTCTCACGGCTGTGATGATTCTCATTTTTCTCGGCGATTGGCGTCCGACAATTGTCATTTCTATTTCCATCCCGCTCTCCATTTTTGTTTCGATCATCCTTCTTGGAGCGATCGGTCAGACCATCAACATTATGACTCTGGGAGGATTGGCCCTCGCCGTGGGCATTCTTGTGGATGATGCCACGGTGGAAATCGAAAACATCGAACGCAATCTTGCCATGGGTAAGGAGATGCGACAGGCAATTCTCGACGGCGCTCAGCAAATTGCCGTGCCGGCGCTGGTTTCCACGCTCAGCATCTGCATCGTGTTCGTGCCCATGTTCTTCCTCGCGGGTGTGGCAAAATTCTTGTTCGTACCGCTGGCGGAGGCCGTAAGCTTCGCCATGCTGGCCAGTTATCTGCTCTCACGAACGCTGATCCCGACGCTGGTTATGTACATTATGCGGGGGCACGAGCATCGCGAGGAAGCCCCCAAATCGTTCCTGGGCCGCTTCCAGCGCGGCTTCGAGCGCAAGTTTGAAGACTTCCGCCGCGGCTATGAGCAGTTGCTCGAAACCACTCTCGAGCATCGCGGCGTCTTCGTGATGGTTTTTCTGGCTTTTTGCCTGCTGTCACTCGGGCTGTTTTTTTTCCTGGGAGAGGATTTCTTCCCGCAAGTCGATGCTGGCCTGTTACGGCTGCATGTGCGGGCGCGCCCGGGCTTGCGCGTGGAAGAAACGGCGCGGCTTTGTGATCAAATCGAAGCCGTGCTACGACAGGAAATTCCGCAGAACCAGCTGCAGACTATTCTCGACAATATCGGCCTGCCAAACTCCGGCATCAACCAGTCCTACAGCTCGAACGGAACCATTGGAACCAGCGACGCGGAGATTCTTATCGCTCTCGATCCTGAGCATCATCCTCCCACCGCCGATCTTACCCGGCGTCTGCGGGAGGTATTGCCACGGCGCTTCCCCGGTACCGAATTCTTTTTCCAGCCAGCCGACATCGTTACGCAGATTTTGAACTTCGGTTTGCCCGCGCCGATCGATGTGCAGATCATCGGCCAGGATATGGGCAGCAGTTATGTGATCGCGCAGCAAATCGCCAACCGGATGCGCCACGTCCCCGGCACCGCCGACGTTCACGTTCAGCAGTTGCTTTCCCTGCCCACGCTGCGTATGGATATTGACCGCACCAGGGTCACACAGGTTGGCCTCACAGCACGCGATGTAGCGCAGAGCGTGCTGGTTTCGCTGAGTGGAAGTTTCCAGACTTCACCGAACTTCTGGCTGAATCCGAAAAACGAAGTCACCTACCAGATGGCGGTTCAATCCCCGCAATACCGCATGACCAGCATGCAGGACTTGATGACGATTCCAGTAACCTCGCAACAGGGTCCGGAGTTACTCAGTAACCTGGTTCAAGTATATCCAGTGGCGCGGCCCGCTACCGTAAACCACTGGAACGTGGCCCCCGTCGTTGATGTTTACGCCAGCACTCAAGATCGTGACCTGGGTGGGGTGGCCGCGGACACAGACAAGATTCTCAAGACTTTCGAGGGCCATTTGCCGCGCGGCACTCGAATCGTGGTACGCGGACAAGTGGCAACCATGCGCTCATCATTTTTTGGCTTGGGCGTGGGCTTGGTCGGCGCAATTCTTCTGGTCTATTTGCTGATCGTCATCAACTTCCAGTCCTGGCTAGATCCCTTCATCATCATCGCTGCATTGCCCGGAGCTCTGGCAGGGATTTGCTGGTTCCTGTTGCTGACTCGCACCACGCTGAGCGTGCCCTCGCTTACCGGCGCCGTCATGTGCATGGGCGTCGCCACCGCCAACTCCATCCTGATGGTCAGTTTCGCGCGAGAACAGATGGACGAAGGCATTCCCGCCGTACAAGCTGCCGTTGCTGCGGGATACACACGAGTGCGCCCCGTGCTGATGACCGCACTGGCGATGATCATCGGCATGGTGCCGATGGCCCTGGGTTTCGGCGAGGGCGGCGAACAGAACGCGCCGCTGGGGCGAGCTGTCATTGGCGGGTTGCTGTTTGCCACCGTGGCAACGTTATTTTTCGTGCCTAGTGTATTCGCCATGTTCCATGGCCGCCGGGAAGCCCAGCGGGCACAAGCAAACCAACGGTAAAGTATCGTAAGAATCGGGGTGGAGCTGAGTGGAGTCAAGAATGACTGAGGAAAATAAGTTTAAACAATCGCCGGATGAGCAGCGGCCGCCACAGGCCTCGGTTACTCAGGCGTCGCCGGAACAGAGCGAGCACGATGAGCACCATGGGCTGGGTGTTCAGGCCCAGCGTGACGAGGAGATCGAAACCATCCAGAAGCGCTCCCGGCACCAGCCTCCCGCAATCCAGCGCCCTCCCGAGCTTCCGCCCGCGCCTCCCCGCAAAGCTTTGACGATTGTCGGAGTATTGCTGGCGGTACTGCTGATTGCCGGTGCCTTCACGATGTTCAGCCGGATGAGTCACGAGCGGGCCCTGGCAAAGGAAACGGAACGGGAGACAGTACCCACCGTCGCCGTGGTCAATCCAGTTTCGGAAAAGCCCGACGAAGATTTGATCCTACCCGGCTCTTTGCAGGCCTATGAGGAATCTCCGATTTACGCCCGCACCAGCGGCTATCTGGTTCGCTGGTACAAGGACATTGGCAGCCGGGTCACGAAAGGCGAGTTACTGGCAAAAATCGACGCGCCGGAGGTAGATCAGGAATTGAACCAGACGCGGGCCGCGCGTCAGCAAACCGTCGCGCAAATGGAGCTAGCGAAGATCAGCGCCGACCGCTGGGAAAATCTGCGTAAGACTGACTCCGTCTCCGCCCAGGAAGCGGACCAGCAGGTCAGCGGCTATAAACAGAGCCAGGCAAACTTGGCCGCCGCCGACGCTAACATGCGCCGCCTCGAACAGTTGGAAGGATTCAAGGATGTCTATGCCCCCTTCACCGGCGTGCTTACCAAACGCAACGTCGACCCGGGCGCTCTCATCAACGCTGGCGCCGGTGCCGCCGGCCGCGAACTCTTTGACTTGGCCCGCGTCGATCCTCTGCGCGTTTATACCAGCGTCCCCCAGGCGTACGCACCCTATGTAAAGGTTGGAGCCAAGACTTTTGTTACCTTGCAGGAATTTCCGGGCCAAAAGTTTTCAGCGGCGGTGGCGCGCACCGCAGAATCCATCGACCCGACCACCCGCACTCTCCTCACGGAAGTGGATGTACCGAACAAGGATGGCCGTTTGCTTCCGGGCTCATTCGGAGAAGTGCACTTCGCTGTCGGCTCTGGAGTGAACAAAGTTACGATTCCGGTAAATACAATGTTGTTCCGAGCTGAGGGGCCGCAAGTCGCAATCGTGGGTCCGGACAACAAGGTGCAGTTGCGCCCGATCAACATCGGACGCGATTACGGGACCACATTAGAAATTCTCGGCGGCGTCGCCCCCACAGACCAGATCGTCGTCAACCCGGCGGACTCGCTCGAGAATGGGCAGCAGGTGAACGTGGCGCAGCCGCAGCCAAGCCAGCGGCAGCCCGGTCAGGCGCCGCAAGGCCAGCAGAAAGGCGGGGCGTCGTGAAGCGAGCCGGCCTCTCGGCAGCTTTCGTGCTGCTTGGACTTGGCGTTGGATGCACTGTGGGTCCGCGGTACAGCCGGCCTTCGGCTCCGGCGCCGGCGCCGGATGCGTGGAAGACGCAACCACCATGGCAACAAGCCGCGCCCCAGGATTCCATTCCCAAAGGCGAGTGGTGGAAAATCTTCAACGATGCCGAGCTCAACGCTTACGAACAACAATTACTGCTGGCCAACCAATCGCTGGTAGCCGCCCGCGACCGCTTGGATCAGGCACGCTCGCTGGCCCGCGTCGCCACCGCGGGACTATTTCCGCAAGTTTCGGCCGACCCCAGTGCGCTACGCGAGCGCGGTTCGGGCAATCGCCCGCTCAACGGCGCACAACCCAGCGTTGTGAATGGCACAGGACAGTCGGTACCGCCTTTCACGCAGAGTGTTTATTCCCTGCCGTTCTCACTCAGCTATGAGGTGGATCTTTTTGGAAGAGTACGGCGCAATGTGGAAGCGGCCAACGCATCGTTACAGTCCTCAGCGGCTGATCTGCAGAATGTGCAACTGGTGCTCACCGCCGAACTGGCTGCCGATTACTTCAGCGTGCGAGAGTTGGACGCGGAGTTCAATGTGGTGCAGGAATCCGTGGGTTACGAGCGCAAGGGGTTGGATCTGGTGAATAATCGCCACAGCGGTGGCGTGGCCAATGGACTCGAAGTTGCGCAGCAGGCCACGGTTCTCGACTCAACGGTTTCGCAGCTTTCCTTAGTGCAACAATCGCGGGCGCAATTTGAGCACGCCATTGCAGTGCTGGTTGGCCAGTCAGCCTCCAATCTCAATGTGCGCGTGGCGCCGTTGCAGGCAACGCCTCCGCCCGTTCCTCTGGGCGTGCCTTCCGACGTGCTCGAGCGCCGTCCCGACATTGCCAACGCCGAGCGCCAGATGGCTTTCGAAAACGCGCAAGTGGGAATCGCGCGCACGGCTTTCTACCCGCACATCACTCTCAG
>DATNKA010000337.1:0-10285 GCA_035603655.1 Candidatus Acidiferrales bacterium
GCAGAACGCCGCGTATCAACCACTGCTGGCTTGGTTGCCCCGGCTGGAAGTTTCCCGGGGGTGACACTAATCGGGACTTGCGCCTGGCGATGAAAACCGTACCAGACTAGACACACGGCTAGAATCGCCAGCAGGCTAAAAAATAGAACCAACCTCCAGGGCCGAAACCTGTCTTCCTGGGGGACCGCAGCAGACCTTGTTTTCAACCCCGCTGGGCTTGAGACGATGGGGTTTGAAACTGTCGGCAAAGGCGGGGGAGGTGCAGGTGAAGGATTTGAAACTCCAGAGTGTTCGGGAGTAATCACGATCTTTTCGGGCCACTGATCCTCCGCTGGGGTGAATACATCCAGCACCATTTGCGCTCCAACCGGTTTCTCTCCCGGTTGCGATGGGGGCGCCTTTGGCGCGCCATCTAGCGGCGGCGCAACCGGCCTGGGGTCGATCGGCAACAGGTGAGAGTTCTGTGCTGCCCACTTCGCTGCCAGTCCGTTCAACGGACTCTTGGTGTTGTACTCCTGGTAGGAGATCATCCGGCCGATGCGAATAATTAATTGGTCGAGACCTTCGGATGCCGCCCAGAAATCGCCGATGCATACCATCGAGTCATCGAAGTTGGGATGAAAAACCGGCGTCAGCATGCGGCATTGCGGCGCACGCCTGGGATAGCCGAGCGTCAGATTGACCTCAAGCACGTGGGAGTCGCGCTCCAGAATCTCTCCCGACCCGGAGACATAAAGCCCGCGCAAGTTGTAGGTGAAGCGATAGATCTCCGGCGGAATTCCGGCCTTGCCGGTGATCTGAATCAGCGGCCAATTCTGCAGCAGGCCCTGCAGGGTCTCTTCATCGAGCATGAGACGTCGGATACGCGGAGAAGGCATGCTTTGTGGTAGTGACCGCTACTATTTGAGTATGCCCGTCTTCTTCCAACGGGCGATGCTATTGATGTGATATTGGATGTAAACCGTGCTGAAGAAAAATGTCATCACGCCGCTCATTTGCAGTCCGATGTTCTCGGTGGAGTTGTAATATTCCTCCATCGCGGCTTTAATGCTGAAGACTCCGACCAAATAGATGATCGCTCCGGCGAAGAGAAGCAGTCCACCGACCGCCGGAAGTCGAAACAGAGCGATGGTCAGAACGCCTGCGACCATTCCGGCGGGATACATGGCAACCAGAACCAGCGGCTTGTTATCGCCGGAGAGCTTCCGCGCCCAGTTAGCCTGCAACAAGGCCCAAACCAGGTTGAAGAGTTGGCGGGTGATGAGTCCGAGAATGAGCACGATGGACCAGTGCAGGTTCGGAGGCAGCGGAACCGACTGAGTCTCGGGGACTGCGGCCAACGCGGTTCCTCCGCCGGCCATGGCCATTGCCGGAATATTCCCCAGCACGTGGGATACGGGGACCCAATCCGCCATGCCCTCATTTTGAGTCCAGTCCTCGAGCGTCACGTTTCCAGCCTGAACGTACTGCTGCAGATCCGAAAGACTATAGGGGCCAAAACGTTGATCACCGCGTTTCACGAAGTATTCCATACCAGCTCTCCGTCTTACGATTCGAACTGCACTCCCCGGACGTCGCGATCTATGGTGCAGATGTCGATCACCGCCCACAACCAACTCATCGGAGAGCCAAAACCCAAGGTCAGCAGCGTAACCCCGAGTTGGATACCCGCCTTTTTGTGATAACCGGCATAAAAGTTATGGGCTCCGAAAGCTCCCAGCAGCGCCCCCAGCACAATGTAGTTGGTCCGTTTTTTTGGTTCCCGCACAGCTGCTTGTTCAGCGGGTGGCATATTATCTTCACCCGCGAAGCCTCCGAACATCGACGGTACCACTCGATTGGCCACATGCTGCAGGTCGAGCGTCGTGGCCGGAGAGGGAATCACCCCGGGGGGAGGAGGCGGAGGCAGCCGACGCTCCCGGCGCACTGCCTGCGCTGCTGCCACCAGCACCAGTTCAGGAGTTGAAACACTTACCTTGGGCTCGTCTCCCGGAGCCTTGCTGCATCCAAAAATCGTGCAGCCTCCATTTTCGGCATAGCAGTCAGCGTGATGCGCAACCCCGCAGCCCTCGCAGATCTGGGGTGCATCGCCGGCGTCGATGTTGGTTCTGCAGTAGGGGCAGACTAGCGCTGTCATGCGCGATGCTTCTCCTTATAGCGGAAGGCGTAGCGGCCAAGCTGCAACAGGTCGCCATCCTGAAGCACGCGCTCGTGCACAGGCTGCCCCGCCCAAAGCACCGAACCTGTCGCACGCAGCATCACCCGCGCACCGCTGATGCTGATCGAGGCGTGGCAGGGAAGAATATTGGGGTCTTTGAATAGATAAATATCGGATTCCTGTCGGCTTCCGATATTCGTCTCTGTCTTATAGAGGATGAATTGTTTCCCCGCGAGCGGGCCGGCGACGACATATAGCCACCGGTCCTTGAGCGCGCTCTCCACCAGTCCCATGCCAACCCCAGTGGCCAAGCCAAGCAATCCGAACCCTACGGCGCGGCTGACCCCTCCTGCGTGGGTTGCTATAGCGATCGGATTGAAGATGAGTCCGCCGAGTCCGGCGCCGAGAGCTCCACCCAAGACTCCGTAGGTTCCTTTCTTCGTCGATTGGCCCACAATCCCGTAGACGACTCCTCCGGCAGCGCCAAAAACCGTCCAGCCCACGCCTCGAACAATCCAAAGTGCAGGGTTGCGCATCGATTGCGCACCCGCTTCGTATGCAAGCCGCATTCCGATTGCATAAATGCTTTCCGCCATCATGTCGAAGATGAAGCCCAGGAGAATTCCTAACGGTAAGGCGAGAGCTCCTCGCAAAAGCGCCTTGCGGACTGACCGTTCGACAATGCTCTCCGAGACGCCGAACCCGATGCACATCAAAGTGATGATCAGAGGAAAGATGATGATATTTCCCCAATGAGCGTGAGCTGGAGCGGCGGGACCGTCGGCAAAGCCTGACTCCGCAATTGCCCAGCCAGCGGTCGCGCCCAGCATTCCGGCCAGACCCAGATAGAACCACCCTTGGAGGAGAAGGCTGGCACGCTCCGTTGGAACGGTTACGAACTGCTCGGCAGTTTGGTTGATCGTGCCATACACCTTCGCCCCGGACGATGGCGCAGTCGGCACGGACACGGCGGGTTCCGCAATCACGACACCGGCAAGGTCTTCGGTCGTGATCCTGATCGCGTCCCCTTCATTTGGGCTGGGCATCGTTCCCTTTCTTCCCGCCTGGATTCGAGGAGGACGGCTGGGCGGCATTGTTGGCGTCAGGCTTAGCGGCGACCGTTGGACTCGCAGCCTCGCCTTTCGCACTGGGTTCTGCTACGACTTGGCCGGTCTGTACATCGATCAGTTGGCCGGTCCGCGGATCGAGGAGCACTGGCATGACCACCACTCGCGGGAAGACATACCAGGCCAAAGCAAACCCGAGCGCCGACGCCGCCAAATAGAAAAAGACTCTGAAAACCAGGCGCTCCAACGAGGAGTCGCTGCTCTTTGTCGTTTCGTCCGGGTCCCGCCGACGAATCTTTATGGGACCGATTTTCTTCTCGTGCCGGATGGGAGTCGATTCATCGCATGCGCCATTCGTGGCACCGGTTTCCGGTCGTTCTACTTCTTGAGCTTCTTCGCCACCGCGCCGATCAACCACTCCGATTTGCTTTAACCGCTCGATACGGCCACCCACCCATCCGAAGCAGCCTTCTTCGTCCGAGTGTGGATCGAACACCCATGCCACTTGTCCGGGAGAAGAGAAAAAATTCTTGTGAATGAAAGTGTCGTGATCGGAAAGAAAAACGCCGAAACCAGGATGCGAGTGATACCAGCCCACAATCCGCTCTTCGGGATACTTCTGATCCTTCACCGCATAGATGTGCTCCCAGGTATCCTGGGTGAAGGTAACGTGGGCTCCGGCCTCTTCGGCATTCTGGCCCTCGATGCAGGCAGCGATGTCGATGCCGTGATCGCGATCCTGACCGATGAGCACACCGCAGACCTCGGCTTTGCTGCTGGAGCGCGCATGCTGCCGGATCTGGCGGACAACCTCGCTATCCACCACCAGAGCAGGCTGTGCGTTCGACGGCTTTGCTTTGGGCTTCATGATTCCAGCACTACGGGATCGCTTTGGCCGGAAGAAAGCGGACCCAGAACCTGTTGTGCGTCTCCGTGCGGAATATATGCGATCTCCCGCTCCCCGGTACGCGCGACGAAGACGTCCAGCAGCGGCACCCCCAACTGGTTTAAGCGCTTGCCGCTCAACCCCTCTTCGCCCGAATACGAATGCAATAAAACGACCGCTCGCAACTGCCCATCGTTGCGACATTTTGCGCGTTCGAACGGAACGCTACCCACGGGCTGATAGAGTTCTTCTTCTTCGTTGCATGCTGGACAAATAAACTTCTGCACTACATCGCGGCTGAACTCAATCACTACATCCTGAGATTGCAGATCTGACCGTGCTCGCTCGCGCAACTGCGCCAGGGTCAACTCGTCGGAACTCTCGGGCAGATGCACAATCTGCGACAGCGTGTAGTGGCTCATGCAATCTGTGTTCTGTGTGTACTCGACTACATAGGAAGAGTGATTCATCCCCTCAAAGACGTAGCCTTTACCAGCCAGGGTCGGCAGTTTGTGGATCAATTTGACCGCCTCTTGCACCTGCACGCCGGCAATAATCGAAGAGATCGTCGGCGTCGTTGGAATCTTTCCCTCCGCCGTGGGCTCCAAAACCAGCAGGTTGCACGACATGCGCTTCTGCAACAGAGCCCAGTCGACTTCTCCCAGCGTGCACTCGTAGCAAGGCGCAACCCCGGGCAGAAAAACCCGGACCACTCCGTTGATCCCTTCAATGGCGCCGTCGATCCATGGACGATTCATCTTCCACGCCGAGCGATTGATCCACAATCGCGCTTCGCGATTGTCCAGTCCTGCGACGATTACGTCGCTCCACTCGAACAAACCCAGGCCGCAACCGTGAACCACGTTCGCCACCAGAGAATGTACGGTTGCATCGGGAGCCAGCGACTTGTAGCCGCTCGCCGCGGCCTCGGCTTTGAACTTGCCCACATCCTCGGAGCGATAAAGTACTGCCCGTGAAAGGTTCGATTCCTCGATGCGGTCCAGATCTACCACCACAACCTGCGTGAATCCCAGCAGCGCAGCATTCTTCAGAATCTCGTTGCCCAGAGCGCCCGCTCCGATCACCAGCAGGCGGCACTTTGCGATCTTTCCTGGTCCCACCAGGAAATCAAACGCAGCCGGCTGAAGCGGTCCTCACGTACTTCGCTGTCAAACACGTGTGTCATTAGAAGTTCACGAACCGGCGGTGATCTCAGGCTGCAGCCGCAGGATGTCTCCGTCCTGCACCTGTGCTTCCGAAAGGGTTTGCGCATCCTGAATCTGTCGCCCGGAATTCTTGTGATGGAACTTGTAGCTCAATGGCGCTCCGTCCGGACCGTTCGTCGGCAGCCGTAACTTCTGCACGAGTACGGCGACAATCCGGTTGCATGGAGCATCGTCCGGCAGTTCCACCGGCACCCGTTTATTCTCGGTCGAGTCGTAGACGGTAACGTTGATGTTAGGCATTTATGTCGAGTCCATCCTGGCTCTGGTTCACTGCTGTCCTCCTGTCGGCACCGTTTTTTCTAAAGCCTCATCGCGCACAACATATTCGCTCAATCGCCTGTGGCCGAAGTTCGTGAACTCCCAGGCTGAGTCGTCCAGCAGGGCGTCGGCGCGCACCGCAAAATTCAAGTTCTCCGCGTTGGGATCTCCATGTTTGTCGACCATTGAAGTCACAATCGCCACCAAGTTTCCGCGGTCATCGAACACCGGACCACCGCTATTGCCGGGACTCACCGGCGCAGACATCTGAATAGTGCTGCCCTGCATGCGCGAAATAATTCCGGTGCTCAACGTGAACCGGAGCCCCTCCGGATGCCCAATCACGAAAATGTTTTCCCCGTCGCTCGGAGGCGTCGCCTTCCTGACCGGCTGCACGAATGTTGCGCTCCCTCTTTCTCGCGGAACCCAAAGCAGGAGCAGATCCAAACTCCGATGGCGCGCCACTACATCGGCCATTCCCCATGTTCCGGTGGCCATCGCAATCAGCACGCGCGATCCTGCTTTGCCCGTACTCCAACCAGGGCCATCCACTACGTGCCTCGCCGTGACGAACAAATATCCCTCCGCACTGGCCTGCAACAAAGTGCCAGCTCCAAAACTTGCTGTGGGCATCTCATGATGCGTGAGCCATGAACGCTGCGCCGGGGAAATCATCGCCACCAGAGGCTTCAACTTCTCCGATACGTCTCTGGCGGACATAGGGGCCGCTGCCGGCAGACTTGGAAATGTTTGCTCGTCCAGCTCACTCAATCCCGCCCCCGCAACCGGCGGCAGTGGAGCAAAAGACAATGCCAGCACCGTCACAACCGAAGTCACGATTCCACTCACGATGAGTAGTGTGGCCAGCAAGGACGTCCACTCATGCCGTGTGCGCGGCGGCAGCCCGCGCATTGCTACACGCAACACGATGGCGACCAGGCAGAGCAACGGCAGGACCAGCACGAGCGGAACCAGAACCCATTTCGCCCAGCGCGGGATGGCGGGCGCCAGTTTCGGCTCCAGTCGAGCAGGCTGCTCCGCGGGAGACTGAGTCACCGCCACTTCGGCGGGGCTAATAATTATCTTTTCCATGTAAATGGCGGCAGACGCACCACGAGTGGTTAAATGGGGAAGGGACACATTCTGTTGCATATTTCCGCAAATTGCAAGGCCAGAATTATCGGTCTCATAACGGGTCAATGCCAAACGGGGGGCTTAGTACAGCCAGTCGTCCGTTGCAAGCAGTCGTTGACAGGCAATCTTGCGGGTCAGGCTGGCCAGAAAACGGGCTTATGGGAAACTTCTCTAGCTTAGTTCCAGTCAGATCTGGTGGCCTGAGTGCGCACTTTAAGTCCGGAGCGTTGGCAGGAAGTAAGTCCATACCTCGACCAAATGCTGTCGCTCCCAAAAGATGAGCGATGCACGCCGGCTGGAATCGTTTCGAGCTGCGAGACCCGATCTGGCCAATTTTTTCCGAAATCGCGAACTTCCGCAAATCAGCAATCGGACGCTACTCTGCAGGTCAACCCCAGCTTGTCCCAAATCTCGAAACTGGTTCTGGAATCTTCAGGTGCCGCCAACCACAATGCCAGCGCTTGTACCGACCGTTCGATTCCCGCTCTAGGCTTGCCTGGTAAACTAGTTCAGGCTGAGCTTCGGAGCCGAACGGCCCGAACCCTTTCGGACTCGCTTTCCCCTCAGACAGCCGGCGGCTCGAGCTAGAACCTCGGCTGCGGCGGCAGGAGCTCAATAACTCAGGGCCCGTGGGGCAGCGTCGCTATTTCTCGCTTCGGTTACACTCCTAAGCGACAGTGACCAGTTCGCCTGCTCTCCCTGCTAGACTGTCGCGGTGCGCCGCCTGATCATTAATGCCGATGACTTTGGCCTCACTGCGGGCGTAAATCGTGCCATCATCGAAGCTCACGCTCATGGGATCGTAACCTCATCCACGCTGATGGCCACTGGGCCTGCGTTCGAAGACGCCGTCCGCCTCGCAAAAGAGACTCCACTGCTCAGCGTGGGCTGTCACGTTGTATTGATTGACGGAGCCCCGGTTCTCGATGCAGCTCGCCTGCCGACGATTACTTCCCGAAATTCCCGTCCGGCTCGGTTTGGCGACAGCCTCAAATCTTTTGCCGCTCGGGCACTAACTCGTCGTTTGGATCCCGCGGAGATCGAAGCCGAGACGACCGCGCAGATTCGCAAGATTCAATCGGCCGGGATCTCCGTTTCCCATATCGATTCCCATAAGCATACCCATCTGTTTGCGGCGGTGTTGCGCCCCGTGCTGCGCGCTGCGCTGGCCTGCGGAGTACAAGCCGTACGCAACCCCTTTGGTCCGCGCAAGCCACTGAAATCCAGCGAACTGCTGGCACGCCCTAGTCTCTGGGTGCGCTACGCTGAGGTGCGACTCTTGCGCACGCTCTCCGGCAAGTTTCGCGACGCCGCTAGACGGCAGGGGATGGTAACTCCCGACGGCACTCTGGGCATCGTCGTCACCGGCGCGCTTGATGAAAAACTATTTCGCGCGATCGCGGCAATCATTCCCGAAGGCACGTGGGAATTTGTTTGCCATCCGGGATACAATGACGCGGACTTGCAGCAGGCCAACACTCGCCTGAGCGATTCGCGAGAGACCGAATTGCGCCTTCTAACCATGCCCGAGGCGAAGCGGCTGCTGGAAGACCAGGGCATTGCCCTGATTTCGTATCGCGAACTGATTTCGACCGAAGCTGGCCGATAACCTTGTGCCAGGAATTGACAGTTCAGCCGGGCCTTTCTAGTCACTTTCGTAACATTAGAAATACCCAGCCAAAGGCTATCATCACGTAATAACCGGGTAAAAACACGAAAGATCCGGCTAAGAACTCAGAAGATACGGGCTGGGAGGCTTTTATCATGTCTGCCTCGGGGGCGGCTCCGCGTGCGACCTTGGACCTGCGCGTACGTGTGTGGGGAATGGGCGCCGACAATCAACCTTTCCATCAGAACGCCAACGCTCAAAATATCAGCGTCAACGGAGCCTGCATTTGTGGACTTGAGCATGAGTTGAAGGTGGGCGACGTTATCGGTGTGCAATACGAAACCAAGAAAGCTCGCTGCAAAGTTGTTTGGGTGATGGAGGCTGGCGGACTGAAGAAGGTGCAGGTAGGAGTTCAGTTGGTGGCTGACCAGGAGTGCCCCTGGATGTCCAAGTTGCCTGCCGAGATAAGGTTCAACCAACCGACGTCTCTCCCTGACAATCGCCGAATGTTCCTGCGTCACCGCATCTCATTTCCCCTCGAATTCCGCGACGAGCGGGTCAACACTCCCATGCGAGTCAATGCCACTGACATCAGTGGCAACGGCTGTTATGTTGAGACAGTCATGCCGTTGGCCATTGCGACCGTCCTGCGGGTCGATTTCTGGATCGATCAGGAGCGTATGTCGGCCACCGCCACGGTGCGCACTCGAGATCCAGGAGTAGGGATGGGGATCGAATTCGCGGGTCTGCCCGATGATTCCAAAAGGCGCTTTCAAGACCATCTCGACAAGATGGACCCCGGATTTGGCGGGCAGGGACGCCCCGATTCCGGGAAAGACCCCGAGTAGCTCTGAGCAGCCCGCGATCGATTCCGCTTAAAGACCTCTCCGTTCCCTGTACAATCTGCATCTTCTACGGTTGCCAACCATCGAACTACAGAATCTAGGAAGGGGCAGGCCCGGCAGAATGAAGATTGGGATCACGTGTTATCCCACCTACGGCGGCAGCGGCGTGGTGGCCACAGAACTCGGACTCGAACTGGCGCAACGCGGTCACGAAATTCATTTCATCTCTTACGCTCAGCCGATCCGGCTGCGCGGCGAGCAACCTAACATTCACTATCATGAGGTCGAAGTATCGCGCTACCCTTTGTTCGACTACCCTCCCTACGATCTCGCCTTGGCCACTCGCATGGCTGAAGTCTCGCAGTTATATGATCTCGATCTCCTGCACGTTCACTATGCTATTCCCCACTCAGTGAGCGCATTGCTGGCGCGTCAAATGCTGGCTGATGGTCCGCGAGGGCGCCGGCTGCCATTCGTAACTACACTGCATGGCACTGACATTACCCTGGTCGGACTGGATCGTTCTTACCTGCCCATCACTCGCTACTCCATCAACCAGAGCGACGGAGTCACTGCCATCTCCAACTACCTTCGCGATCGTACAATGCGCGTTTTCGACGTTAATAAAGAGATCGAAGTAATCTATAACTCGGTGAATTGCGACGTGTACTGCAGATGTGAGAATACCGCCGAGTTGCGCGCCGAATACGCACCCAAGGACGAGCGTCTGCTAGTGCATCTTTCCAATTTTCGGCCGGTCAAACGAGTCACCGATGTGATTGAGATTTTCGATCGCGTGCGCAAACAGATTCCGTCCAAGCTATTGCTGATCGGCGACGGTCCGGACCGTTCCGTGGCGGAGTGGTTGGCGGTACAAAAAGGAATTCACGAAGATGTTCTCTTCCTCGGCAAGCAGGATGAAGTGCAGGAGAAGCTGGGGATCTGCGACATTCTTCTCATGCCGAGCGAGTTGGAATCCTTCGGCTTGGCGGCCCTCGAAGCAATGGCCTGTGAAGTGGTGCCCATTGCCACTCGCACCGGCGGCGTGCCGGAAGTCATCGAGCACGGCAGCAGCGGCTATCTCGCCGAGGTTGGCGACGTG
>DATNKA010000338.1:0-4778 GCA_035603655.1 Candidatus Acidiferrales bacterium
CCGCGGATCAAAATCAAAGTGTTATTTCCTCACGACACATCAGGGCTCTTCCTTGAAAATTGCCTGCGCACGATGCTCAGCAAGGCCTCTACCGCGGGATTGTCGAGGTTAGGCCTCGACCCAATGTCAATCGATGTCCAAAGTCGAGAACGGACCTTCTTGTAGACGACTCCAGGCATTGCGAAATTTGCCACGCAAGCAGGAGCTAAGGAAATACCGGATCCGGCGGCCACCAGGCGCACTACGGTTGGCCACTGTGGCGCCTCCTGCACAACCTTTGGCCGGAACCCTTCTGCTTCACAACATGCGATAGTTCGATCGAAAGCAAGGGGCCCCATCCGCCGCGCGAAAAGTACAAACGGCTGGCTTCGAAGATCTCCGGGACGAATTGTGGCCTTGCCAGCAAGTCTGTGACGAATCGGAAGTACCGCAATGAATCGCTCTCGCAAGATCGATTCAATCAAAAGCCCATCCCGCGGTTCGCCGTCGCGGAGAAAGCCCAGATCCAGTGTTCCATCCAGCAGAGAGGGCAGTTGCTCCGCCGTGACCAGTTCTCGCAACCGTAATTCAACTTTCGGAAATACGCGGCGATAGCGTTCGATGGCTTTGGGCAGAGTGGTGAGCATAACTGAACCGCTGAATCCTACCGTCAGAATGCCCTCCTGGCCGCTCCCCAACCGTCGCGCCATTTCCACATCATCCTGCATCTGGGTGACAGCATTCTGAGCGCGCTCCCTGAAATACTGACCCACCTTTGTCAGCTTGACTCCGCGGGTTGTGCGTTGGAACAGGGGATACCCCACTATCCGTTCAAGGTTCCTGATCTGCTGGCTCAGCGGCGGTTGCGCCATCCCCAACTGCACAGCCGCCTTGCTGAAGTGCAGGGTTTCGGAGACCGCAAGAAAGTAACGTAAATGCCTGAACTCAATTTCCTGTTTCATATATGCTTCGTCTCAGTAGAGACAATTCAGATATTGGACATACCTTCACTTCAGATTTTATCTTTTATTCTGGATAAGAAAGGAGGGGCTATGCAGATGTCTTTCGCCAAGGAACAGTCTCCGCCGGTAGTCGAAATCAGCATCCGCCAGTTTCGATCAGGGGATGCGGCTGCTTTCCGAAGGCTCAATGAAGAATGGATCACGCGCTTCTTCCGTATAGAGCCAAAGGAGGAGCCCATTCTTGGCGATCCTCAGGCAACCATTCTGGACCCGGGTGGCAGGATTCTTTTTGCGACTGCCGGTGAACGATGCATCGGCTGCTGCGCACTGATTCGCAAGAGCGACAATGAATTTGAGGTGGCCAAGATGGCTGTCGAACCATCGTACCAAGGAGCCGGAATCGGTCGCAGGCTGCTTCATGCGGCCATCGAAGAGGGGCGAAACGCAGGCGCGCAAAGACTCTATCTGGAGACCAATCACGTACTGACCCCCGCGATTCGGCTGTATGAGTCCATGGGATTCAATCCCATCGATGCGGACCGAATAATCCCCTCCCCATACGTGCGAGCCGATGTCTACATGGAGTTAATTCTGGTTTAAAGCGATTCCACATTCGCCCGATCCTATCCCCTTTGTTCTTCCCCAGGCAGCGGTTGCTAGGCCGCCTTGAGCGGCGGCTGCCTGTAAACCAGAAAAGGCGGGAGCATTTGCCCCCGCCCGTCTCGGTCTTTCTCGTCGGTCTAACTTGTCAGGTAGAGTGCTCCTGCCGTAGCGGCTATTGACCATGCTTATCGAAGTCGGTTCCGGGCGTGAAAGAAACGCCGCGCAAGACTTCTCCGAATCCAGCTTGGCGAAGCGTGAAGAATCTTTCATGAGAGGCGACGGTGGCGTCCGTGTTCTGAACGGAGTCGAACACCGCGACGAGTTGATTGGGGTCTGCGCCTTGATCGCCGTTTCCGCTAATCGTCGAGGTGATCGCCCAGATGGTGACATAACCATCCTCGCCCACAACGCCTGTAAGGTTGCGCAGACCGTCCGTTGCAGGTGCCCAGGGCAGGCCAGTGGCCGCGTTTGTTCCAGTTGGATAGTCCCGGATCGTATAAGGCACGCCCAGGTTCAGCCCGTTTTGCAGTGTATAGACCAAATTCCAGGAATTGGTGGACGAATTGAAAACCCACTTCTGCAATCCGGCTGTGGTTTGCGCGGCGGCATGAGTGTACAGATCGGTTCCACCCGCGTAGCCGTCGCCCTCGTCAGCGACGTACACGGTCGCGGCATTGGCGAACCAGATGCCGAAGGGAAATGCCAAAGTCGTCGCGAGCTTGTTGGGAACCTCCGGGAACCCCGCCAGAATACACATATTGCTGGGGAGGCCGCTGGTCTGGAGAGTGGCGAGGTTATAAGACAGCGCAGATGTGGGCAGAGTTGCCGAACTGGAAGGCAGCCCAACACCATTGGGACAAGCGGTACCGGTCGTATCGAGAAAATAGACGGTGTTCACGCCATTGCTGCCGCTTCCCTTCGAGTAGTACAGCACATTGTTGAAGATAGTGATGCCGCGGAAGTTGTCGTCTTTGCCGATCTTGTCCGCTTTCGCACCGAGTTCAGTCACGGAGAAGCTGCCCACTGGAGTGGGGATAGATGGAGTCTGCACGCTTTCGGGCTGATTTGCCGCACTGATGATTTGTGCGCCAGCGCCGAGAATAATGCCGTCCGGCTGAGGATTGCTGCCATTTCCCGCATTGCCCGCCGTGTAGAAGAAGTCAGCTCCATTGCTGTTGTTCAGGATAGTGGCGCGGCCATTGTTGCCGCTGTAGGCATTGGTTTCTGTGAAGTGGAACTTGCCCGTGCGGTCGACCTGCGCCGCGGCGCGATAGACATTCTCACCGACGGGATTGGTTGGATCAACGGCTCCGGGCGTATTGGAATTCGATACGTCGAGGTGGTCGATGGGTGCGACATAGCCGGAGAATGTTAAGTAATGGCGGTCGGTCGAGAGATTCACCGCCATTTCCGATTTTGAGCTAAAACTGGTTACGAGTTGATCGCTCGCATCGCTGATGCCGCGCTGGGAGCTGTTGGGCACTTCGAGGCTGTCAATCACAAAGCCGAAGGGCAAGAGTTGGTCCAGATAAATCTTCGAAGTGATGCCGAAGCTGGCGTCATAGGTGTCGTTGTTCCAGACGTATGGGTAGGTTCCGTTGTAGGGAGCGCCCGTAGCCGCGGAGCATCCGCCCTGGGTGCTCGCGCAATTGGGCGGCAGGATCGTGCCGACCTGGACGTTGTTGGGATTGTTGTCATACACGCTACGGCTGACTACCAGGTTACCCGGCCAAAAGAAAAATCTGTCACGATCGGTTTTGGGGTTTTGCGCAACCGCTGGGATGGCAGCCAACAGAACGCTTACTGAGATTGCCGCAATGGCTCTCTGGAAAGAATTGCAAAGACCTTCTCTTCTCGAAACTGTTACCAGCATGGGAGTCTCCTCGAATGGATCTGTAGAGTTGTGACACGCCCCGCGTTTTTAAGTGTTCAACAACGTAACAGCTCGCTATTACGCCATTGTTACAATCCGTCCACAGGCGTAGTGCGACAAATCGCTTCAGGTCAAATCGACCGCAAACGAGGTTGGCGGGTGCGAGACCCTTTTTTCGCTTGTGCGAAGAATGATCGTTTGTTCGCCGGCGAGAATTCACCGACCTGCAGATTTCAACAAGTGTTCACATCCCTGCAACGGGAGAGTAACGGAGAACAAGTATTCTCAATTACAACTGAAACAAACTGGCTGTGATGCTAGCGGGGGTCTCTTAATGCTCGATCTTTTCTTTCGCCCGAAAACCCGCAGAATCGACTGGTGGATGATTGCAATGTTTTTGGTTTCGCTGCTTAGTTTCGCCGGGGCAGCAGCGATGATCTGGCTGCATTCCGTATAAGAACCTGGGTCCCGCCGTCATCCATTGTCCGGGTAGGCTGTTCATTCCGAAGACGACCAACGCTAACCGGTGCCTCATCCATTTGGGGCACCTCTCCATAGCCCAGGAAGTCACGGAAAGGACCGAGCCCGCTGAAAGCATCAGGTCAGGCACCGACCTAAGCCAAAGGCTTGGGGATGGCTTCCTTTTGGAAAGGAATTCGCCTCTGCTGCAAGGACGCCGCCGTCACAAATCCGCATCAGTCGCGGATTTCGATCCCCGACTCGCTCCGGGAGCAAGCCATTCTGAGCACTTAAGGAGCCCTTGCTCCAATCTCTGGCTGAAAGTGACGGACAAAAGCAGGCGAACCATTCTGTCCGGTTTCCCCGGGCACACTTGGTCGTCATCGTCATATCTGCACTCTGTTTAACAGCATCGACGAGCAACGCAGTTCGGGTTTGTCAAGCTGGAGCGACCCGCGCTATCATCGGAATACTATCGATCTGCGCGATCCAGGTGAGGTAAGCGAGGTGAGCCATGGCGCAGTGGGATGCTCCATCCCTGACGTTACTGTCGCGGATCCAACGCTAAGGTTTCGCAGATTCTGTCCGTCCGCTTGAACCCGTTTTTCAGGATGAAGTTTGAGAGGTAACCGCGATGACCACCGAGATGCGGAAGACCGGAGTCGACGTCGTCGGCGACATGCCTTGGGGTACACACTTTTGTCTCTTCTATGAAACGAAAGCGGATCTCCTCGAAATATCGGTCTCCTACTGCAAAGCTGGATTGGAGAGCCAAGAGTTCTGCCTGTGGGTGGTTGCCGAACCCCTTGCTGTGGAAGATGCATGGCGTGCATTGAAACAAGCCGTACCTGAGTTCGATAGATACTTGACTGACCATAGCATTGAGATAGTTCAGGCTCGCG
>DATNKA010000339.1:0-3193 GCA_035603655.1 Candidatus Acidiferrales bacterium
ACCGCGCCCCAGGCAACCTCGAAGCACAATCGACCGCGTTTAATTCCACAACGGTTCCCCTTGTCATCCTCGCGGGGGGTTCGCCGTGCATGGCGAATACGCCGAACGCGGGAGCGAGTCCGCTAAATCTTAATGCGACCAACGCGTTTCAGGGTTCGCTTGGAAATGCCAACTGTCTGGGGGCCAGTGCGGCCGGCGTGAACTATCTCCCCAACCAGCAGCGCTTCGATCCTGACAATTCGAACTCGGTCTTTGTCAATCAGAACTTCCTTGCCGCCGGCTTCCCTCTCGCGATTCTTCCATCGGGCCTTCCTGCCGATTTGCACTTTGTAACTCCCTACGTGCAGCAAATCTCTTTCGGGATCGAACAGGACCTCGGCCATGACCTCTCACTGAATATTGCATATAACTCCACCGGCGGCCGTCATCTGAACCGCCCAATCAATGTGAACCCAGTCAATCCACAGCTTTTGATTGCCAACTGGAGAAATGCGGTGAACGCTGTGAAAGCCGGGACCGCGGCTCCAGCAACGGCGAGTCCAACATCGAATCCACTGACCGTCGCAACCGCTACCGGCGTGAACCCATGCGGCGTAGGGCCTACGGGACCTTATGTTGCTCCCCCATTGCTGAATTTCTTCCGCCCCTCCGGGCTCAACACTTCACTGGCAACTTTTCTTGCTAACCCGGCAGTCGGGGCCGGGCCATGTGTCGCTTTGGCGAGTGAGATTGCCTTTGCCGATGGGCTCGGCAAAGGAGTTCCCGTACCGTTCGGCGATATGACGCCGAATCTTACGACAGGCACTTCCGACTACAACGGATTGAGCGTGAACCTGAAAAAGCGTTTCACGAATAACTACGAGTTTCTCTTGAGCTACACCTGGTCCCATGCAATCGACGACTCCACTGACGTCGTCTCCACCTCGGACTCGCCGCAGAGCAACTTCGCGCCAAACGCCGAACGCAGCGTCTCCACCTTCGATCAGCGCCATCGCTTTGTGCTCTCCGGGGTGTATAACACCGGGCATATCGGAGGTTCGGGTTTTGTTCCGGCCGTTTTGTCCGGCTTCACGGTCGCGCCTATCTTTGAGATCTCGTCGGGCCGTCCATTCAATATCCTCACCGGCAGCGATACAAACTTCGACTTCAATCCACTGACCGATCGGCCCAACGCGGTAGCACCGAACAGCGGAACCACAGGTTGCGGCACTGCTCCTGTGCTCTCGAAGTATTCGCCGACCGGGGCCTTCAATCTTCCCTGCTATATCGACGCTCCGGCAACCGCGGGCCCGGCAAGCAGCTTCTACGCGGGCAATCTCGCCCGCAACGTTGGCCTAAAGCCCTATACGGTCTTCACCGACTTGCGTATCGCCCGTGCCTTTACATTTCCGCATGAGCTTGGGCTTCAGCTCACCGCCGATGTCTTCAATCTGATCAATAAAAACAACACACTGGATGTGAATCTTCTCTACACCGCAGCCGGCACGCCAACGGCATCCTACGATCCACGGCAGTTCCAGTTTGGAGCGCGTATCTCCTTTTAATTCCCGCCTATTTTTAGACAATTTCCAACCGTGTCGGCGTCAGTTGTCATCCAACCCGCAGTGCATTTTGTCGTAGTCCGACCTTTTAGCCAGGGCAACTGTGCGAAAAAGCGCAACATGTTTGCGAAAATAAGTGTCCAACAGGAAGAGTTACCTGCCACAAGGACGGCTTGTCGATCGCACGGGTCAGAAAGGTTGGGAATGAGAACGATACGCGTCGCGTTGACTGCGTTTGCAGCGTTACTGTCGGCAGTCGGTGGACTGCGGGCTCGAGCTGATGCAGCTTTACTGATGGAGGAGCCTTACGGCCAGTTCGGCGCCTTCAATCCGACCGGCCATGCTGCAATCTATCTCAGCGACGTCTGCGCAGAAACGCCTACGCGGTTGCGACCGTGTCGTCCGGGCGAGCCCGGGGCGGTCATCAGCCGATACCACAAGATCGATGGTTACGATTGGCTCGCTATCCCGCTGGTTCCTTATCTGTATGCAGTAGAGCGAGTGGAAGACGTTCCGGTGACAGCAGATGCGGAGCTCGAGGCGAGCCTGCGCGATCAATACCGGCGCAATCATCTGTTGGCGTTCGCGCCGGACGTTGCCGAGGGAAAGAAGGCAGGCGAGGCTCCTGACGGGGAATGGACCCAACTGGTCGGCGCATCCTACGACCGCAGGATCTATGGCTTTCAGATTCAGACCACTCCGGACGAGGATATGCGGTTCATGAACAAATTCAACGACAATCCGAACGTTGGGCACTTCAATCTGTTATTTCACAACTGCGCCGACTTCTCCCGGACTCTGCTCAATGTCTATTATCCGCACAGTGTGCACAGAAATTATTTCGTGGATTTGGGCATCACGACACCGAAGCAGGTCGCGCGGTCGCTGACCAAATACGCCGATCACCATCCCGAGCTGACGTTCTCGACCTTCCTGATTCCGCAGGTCCCTGGCAGCATCAAACGCAGTCATCCCATCGACGGCGTGATGGAGTCGGTGGTGAAGTCGAAGAAGTATGTGTTGCCCCTGGCAGTGTTAACCCCGCAGGTGGCTGCCGGTTTAGTGGTGGCTTATCTGACTGACGGGCGATTCAAAGCGCCAAAGGACGCTACTGTCGAGATGGTGCCGGGAGATTCTGCAACGAAGACCGCCGAGTCCGCGCCTGCAGCAACGCCCACAGACCTTCCGGGAACAATGGATGCGAGGCGTCCCTTGCCCGTCCCAGTGACTCCTCAGTAAACGCGCGTCCCTTCAATCGACCTTTAGAGCAGCGTCGGCATCCATCACAAGTGAGTCTCCCTCGACCAGCAGGGAGTGCAGCTTTAGTGAATTGAGCGAAAGCGCGTAACCGGTGGTTTCGGTCGAGCGGCTGAGCAGCTGCCGCATCAGCCCTGCAGCGTTCATCTTCATCTGCGCCGGCAATTTGTGGCTGAGGAATGGTACGAGCAGGAAGTTCAGCTCCTTCGACTCGCTGAGCCTCTCGATTCGCGCATCGCGAAAGCCGATGCTCTCTTCCTCGGCTTCGGGGATCAGCGAGACATCGGCCTCGGTGGTAAGCGACACGCCGATGCAGGCCCCATGAACTGCTGTGCCGAACTTTGCCCTGGCATGGACATGGACGACAATACGGTCCTGCACGAAGGTCACATGCG
>DATNKA010000340.1:0-3660 GCA_035603655.1 Candidatus Acidiferrales bacterium
CGATTCGATCCGAGCTACAGGCGCGATCCCTTCCGACGTTTGTCCGACTGCCTCTGGCATGGTATCTACTCCCTCCGCAAATAATGTGTTCATGCGCGCGCCTCTCTTTCGAGAAGCGCACGTTTGCGATCGACTCCCCAACGGTAGCCCGACAGAGAGCCATCGTTCTTGATCACTCGGTGACATGGGATCGCCACTGCAAGGGCATTTGCTCCACAAGCCTGTGCAACTGCCCTGACGGCCTTGGGCATACCGATCTTCTTCGCGATCTCGGTATATGTCGCGGTCGTGCCCGGAGGGATTTGTTGCAGTGCATTCCAGACTCGCTGCTGGAACACGGTGCCGCGGATGTCTAAGGGAAGGTCAAGGCTGGTTCCAGGTTGCTCGATCAACCCAACCACCTTTGCCACCAGTTCCTGGTAGCCGGCCTCATCCCCAATCAGATTCGCTTTAGGGAACTGGTCCTGAAGATCCCGTATCAGGGCTTCAGGGTCCTCCCCAATCAGTATCGAGCAAACACCTTTGTTACTTTGAGCCACCAGGATCGAGCCCAGTGAAGCCTTGCCGATCGCGAAAAATATGTCTGTGTCGGATCCGCCTTCACGAAATTTGGTCGGCGTCATGCCGAGGACCTGGTTCGTAGTCTCGTAAAAACGGCCGCTTGAATTGAAGCCAGCGTCATAAATAGCGTCTGTCACGGTGGTACTCCTCTCTAATGAGGCTCGCACCCGTTGATTCCGATGCGCCTTCGCATAGGCCGTGGGTGTAAGTCCGGTTATTGACTTGAAGGTTCGGTGAAAATGAAACGGGCTCATCTCAGCTTGTTTCGCAAGATGTTTCAGCGTCAGCACTTGTTCGGACCTCTCGATCAAACGACACACTTTCGCAATCTTGAGTGAGTTCTCTGCAGCCAACCCCATCTGATCTGGCTTGCAGCGTTTGCATGCTCGAAATCCAGCTTTTTCCGCGTCTTCGCACGTCAGGTGATACTGCACGTTTTCGGGGCGAGCAAGGCGAGCTCCACAGGAAGGGCGGCAGTACACTCCGGTTGTTTTGACCGAATAGAAAAATTTTCCGTCAGCCTTGGAATCACGATCGACCACGGAGTGCCACCGTGGATCCTGCTGAGTACTGTTTGCGAGTTCAACGGTTGTCGCTGCCTTGCTCATCGGGGGTTCCTTTCTTCTTACATAACCAACTCTAGCGACGTTCTCAGAACGCCACACTCCGATTCTTGCTTTTGAATTCAATGATCGAAAGGGTAGTGCAGCATGGAATTTGAGAGGTACCGTAGAGAGGCAAAGATCATTCCGAAAGCGCGTCATACCGGGCTCTATGACGCTCGCCACCCTTAGTTCGCCAGAGGATAACTATCTTGATCGATTGGGTTGCGCTCAGCCTACTCGCTTGGCTTTTATTATCTGAATCCCACGGTCAACGAAAGGTTTGATGGCTCCACGTGGTGCATTCGACTCGACGATCAATGCCGTAATCGATTTAACAGGGCAGACACGAAAGGGGGCTGACGCATCGAGTTTTTCATTCAAGGCAGCCGTCACCGTCTGCCGCGAGTTTTTTACTAAACACTGCTTAAACGCAGCGTCTTCGGTATCGAAAGCCCATACTCCAGTTTGGGGGGCCATCGCACATAGTCCCAAAAGCAGGAGATCAGGCCGAAGATCCATCATCTGTCGTGTCGCCTCAACTCCTACGGCTGAACCGAGGTGAGGCTTTATCTGTCCACCTATCAAGATCAGTGTGACATCCTCTCGCGTAGCGAGAACTGCGGCGATGGCGGGGTCTTGTGTTGCCACCGTCAAGCCGAAGTGTTTAGGGATCATACGGGCGGCAGCCAGATTCGTTGTTCCACCATCGATGAATACAAATTGTCCTTTTGTCACTAGTCCTGCCAGTGCTGCACCTAATGCGGCTTTCCGATCTGTATTCTCCGCATTTCGCACCGCGATTGCCTCGGAGCCTGGCAAAATAGCTAAAGCACCACCATAGACGCGTTTGCAAAGCCCTTGTTCGGCGAGTTCGCGAAGAGCGCGCCGAATCGTGTCCTCAGAAGTCTCGAATTCGATCGCAAGTTCGTTGGCCAGGACACGGCCCTTTCTGCGGATCCGATCGAGAATCGCAGCTTGCCGTTCCGCAGCCATGAGGTCGATCTGGGCCATGCTCTAACTCTATCCCAGGCATCAACATGCAGCAACAGGCATAAACGTGCAATAATGAGCTACAGAGATTGTCAGAGGTTTAGAACCTCGACATCGACACAGAACGCCGTTGGAAAAGTGATCTTCGAGAGCAGAGTGGGCGAATGGAATAAGTAGGCGATATGGGCTTGATCTCACGAATTCCGAAAAACATCGATACCTGCTATGAGGTGATCGGAGATCGTGAGTATTACATGCTCAACCGTACGTGGAACGGCGCCAGCATCCGCTACAACCACTGCATTCCAACGTCAGATCTCTCCTGCCTGGATCTCTCCTGCAATTCGTTCAAAGTGGTTGCAGTGCTGGGACGCGTCGGAGGCATACTTAGCCCAAGACGCGATCCTAACAAACCCCTTCCTATGGCGGCACAACGACCAGGATTCTTCTTCTGGATTCCTCCCAACGTGACCTATTGGAGCTGGGTTGAGAGAGTACGAGCCCTAAGGTATCTCGAGGTGCAATTTGATCTTGGGCAGTTAGAGCGGATTCTCGGAGACGAACTTGATTTGGGCCGAATCAACCGCCCGAGCGATCCGCGTCACGACGAGCGAATAGCAACCTGTGCCGATTTGCTTGCAAACGCATGTTTGTCGAGTGCGGAAGAAAGACTGTATGGAGACAGCCTTGTAGCTGCTTTTCTTGCAGCGACTCACAAGGAGCTGAACCGGCAAGTGACCTCGCATGAAAGTGGTCTTGTGCCGTGGCAACTGAGGATCGCAAAGTGCTACATTGAGGAACACTTCAGGCGGGACATCAGCCTTGCAGAACTCGCGAACCTCACCCAGCTCTCTCAATCGCGCTTCGCACGTGGATTCCGAATTTCCACGGGTATACCGCCGTATTCGTGGGCTCTGCGACGCCGCATCGCAGCTGCTGAACAACTGCTAGCGACTACAAACACGCCACTCTCGGAGATCGCGGTCCAGATCGGGTTTGCAGATCAAAGCCATCTGACCAAAGCATTCCGAAGAGCATTGGGAACGACTCCGGCGGCGTGGCGAAGAGATCAAAAGAGATAACCTGATCGCTAGAGGCCGAGCTGCGAAAGTCCCGGATGTCCGTCGGGGCGTCGACCAAGAGACCAATGGTAGAGCCGGTCGTCTTCCTTGATCTGTAGATCATTGATGGATGCGTGCCGATGACGCATGAAGCCATGCTCGTTGTACTCCCAATTTTCATTTCCATAAGAGCGATACCACTGGCCGGTGTCGTCATGCCACTCGTAGGCGAAACGTACAGCAATTCGGTTGTCCCTAAAGGCCCAAAGCTCCTTGATCAACCGATAGTCAAGCTCGTGGTTCCACTTCCTTTCGAGAAAAGCGACGATTGCTTCTCTCCCATTCACGAACTCAGCTCGATTACGCCAGAGGCTGTCGACTGTATATGCGAGGGCAACCTGCTTCGGATTGCGCGAATTCCACCCATCTTCCGCTTTGCGCAC
>DATNKA010000341.1:0-5403 GCA_035603655.1 Candidatus Acidiferrales bacterium
CGAATTCGCGCTTCTCTTGCCCGAGACTGACGCGACCGCCGCAAAACTCGTGCTCTGCAAACTCCGCCTGCGACTGTTGGAAGAGATGAAAGCTCATAGCTGGCAAGTCACCTTTAGCATAGGTGCCGCGACTTTTCTTGATCCGCCTAATTCGCTGGATGTAATCATTCGTATGGCTGACGAAACCATGTATGCGATCAAGGCTCACGGCAAAGACAACGTTTCGGTTTCCTTGGTCGGCTAGGGTTCGGACTCCCTAAAGGGGAGTATGGACGCGTTGGTCGAATGGTTGTGCAAGCCCCCCCCCGCCAACTTACATACAATCAATCACTTAGAAGGATTTTAAACGGAAGTGCAAACCACTCTCCCAGCTGATCAGTGCCTGATTGTCGTAGCTGTGTAGTCCCACCAGATGTACTCGAGCGCTTCGGCAAGCGTCTGTTGTCTCACCGCACGGTCGACGTGGGCGGCGTTGCGGGCGAATACGAATTGGTAGTGGTATCCCTTGGCGGCGAGCACTTTGGCCATACGCTCGTTGGCGACAACCCAATCGTGCATGTTATCGCGCATTACGTTGGGATTCAGCAGATCGCGGTCGCCAACTTCCATCCAGATTCGTAGCGGCTTGGCGGGGTTTTCGGGGATGAGATGCTCGTGAAACTCCCAGGCACCGTGCGGCGTTCGCGGGTTCGAAGGCCACTGCTGGTTGACGAACGTTCCGGAATAGGTGAGCACACGGTGATATAGCTCGGGATGATACCAGGCCATGATCAGGGCGCAGGAGCCTCCCGAGCTGCCGCCCATGGTCGCTCTGCCATTGGGATCTTTGGTGAGTTTCACTCGAGCCTCGGTTTCGACGCGAGGCAGCACTTCCTCTTCCACGAACTCCGCATAGACTCCGGACATGGTGTCGTACTCAAAACCGCGTTCACTGCCTTGCGCGTCCCCGCTCCCGTTGCCGATGGAAATTGCAATCATGGCCGGGACCTTGTGTTGGGCAATCAAGGTGTCCAGAACAGAGAAGAGCAACGGGTCGGGCCCGTCGGCTCCGACGATGAAGGGCGCGGCGCTACCGGCGACGTACTGCTTCGGGACATAGACGGCCACTCTTCGCGTGTAGGGCGCGGGGTGGCTCGTGGTCACCACGAGCTTGCCGGGATCAGCCGGATCCACCGTTCCGAAAGTGTTGGCGTCGCGCGAAATGCCGGGATAGATTTTGCTCTGCACCGAGTTCATTGTGAATTCAATCACCGTGCCCTTCGGTAGGGTGCTCTGAGCGGACATCTCGGGAGGAACATCGTGGGTAGGACCGATGATGAAACTGCCGTCCACGTTCGCGGGAGGGGTAGAGCCGTCGGGCAGTTCCTTGGCTGTGACATAGCCGGGAGTTTTGGGATCACGCGTCGGCGGGGCCGGGTGCTCGGTGTGTGGCGCCGACGACGGAGTTTGGGCGGCGACCAGACTGACAGCCGTGACTAGGCTTACCACGAAGCAAACGCTGACGGAACGCGGCAGTAGAGGCATGGTGCTATTTTGCAGCATTGGGAATTACGGGAGAAGGGTTTAAACAGCTCAGAGTGGGGAGCAGGCAAAAGCCTAAGGCAGGCCAACACCATATGGGGTCCTGAGTTAGCCGTGGGTCTTCGGCCCAACCATTGGGATGAAAATTGGGCGCAGTTGAGGCTGATTTAGCTGCGGTGTGTAGAAGTGCGCCTGAGTTCCTCCTCCGCCCCGCTCCTGGGCTCCGTCATTCTTGCGATCCAACCCACGCTGGCGATTTTCGCTTCCTTGTCGCTTGCGTGTATCGAAGACGCCCGGTAGCATGTCAGCGCTTGAGAGCAAAACTCAGGCGGAGCGACCGTGTAGTGGGTAACCGAGCGCGTGCAGCGCATGAGGAGAGTTTTATGAATATAAAGCCAGTTGAGAGGCCCCTTCCGGCTCACTCCAAGAAGAATTCCGTGAAATGGACATTCGCACGCACGCTCTTTATCTCCGTCTTAGTGGTACTGTTTCTGGCGTCCTCCGCACTTACTCAGACCCGTGGCTGTAGGCAACTGCCGGCCCAATCTTAAAAGATATTCCACGTCCAAATTTTCGCTGTTTTGATAAAAATGGAGTTTTCAACAGCCACTCCGGATAAAACCCAGCGAAAGGTCCCGCACCATTTTGCAGCGGCACTACGCATCCTGTGCACTTCTGACTCCGGACAGCAGGAGGTTGTCGAACGCATTCGGAGCCAGCTCGGCTAGCGAGTGCGTTGCGAGGTCTGCGGGTAGGGGTTTGCCGCTGCGGGTTACGCCGATGCTTCTCATGCCGGCGGCGCGGGCGGCTTCGATGCCGTGCAGGGCGTCTTCGACGACGATGCAGCGAGTGGGAGGGACGTCGAGTTTGGCGGCGGCAACCAGGAAGACTTCCGGGTCGGGCTTGCCGCGGTGCACGTCTTCGGCGGAGACGATGGCTTCGAAGCAGTCGGCGGCGTGGAGGGCTTCGAGGATGGTTTTGACATTCTCGCGCGGGGCGGCGGAGGCGATGGCCTGACGCCATCCTTGCTGGTGCAGACGGCTGACCCACTGGGAGACGCCGGGAAGCGGCTCGATGCCTTGCTGACGCACATGCTGGCGGTAGAGGGTTTCTTTGGCGTCGCCCACGCGCTCGATGAGTGCGGGGGTGACTTGGGCGCCTAGCCATTGGCGGAGAATGGAGTCGTTGCGCTGGCCGAAGGTGGCGAGGAACTGGTCGTGGGTGATGGGATGGCCTTCGCGGACCATGGTGTCGCGCCAGGCCTGCCAGTGGTAGTCGGCGGAGTCGACGAGGGTCCCGTCCATGTCCCAGAGTACGGCGCGAGTGCGGGTCATTTGGAGATTTGATGTTAGAGCATTTTGAGGGATTCTTGTTGGCGGGGATGTTTCGAAAGGCGTACAGCGAAAGGAGGGGTGATGAGTGCAAACGCTGATAGCGCCAGTTGACGAGGGCAGCTCCGAAGTCGGGTTGCTAGAATACAAGGCCCTGCTTCATCATTACATTGTCGAGGAGATCGCAACCCAGCGACACGGCACAACCCGGAGAGAACCGAGCGCAGCCTAGTCACCCAGCGATCTCCGCAATAAAGATAACTTCCCGTGAGCCTGCGGCGTCGAACGGGACACCATCCCAATCTCCAAGCACGTCACGAAGCACCAGCCCCGAACGGGCGATCAGAGCCTCTACATGCTGTCGCGATGGAAACCGCAGCGTGCTGTTCGTGGTTAGTGTCACGTGCGGAAGGCAGTAGGAAGTCCGGAAAGAGATCAACTCGCCATCCCTGCCAAGGATGTCCAAAGTCTCGATAAGTTGTCCGCCGAGCGGCGTGTCGACTCCACTCCGCCTTCCTGCCCACTCACCAGCCCAATCTACGGATGGATTGCGCGTCTCAAAAGCGACCCTACCGCGCTTTTTGAGATGTCCGCGCACGTTGTCCAAAACCGCGAGCGCATCAGCATCGGTAAGCAGGACTTGGAAAACATGCCCGGTCATGGTGATCAGGTCGAAGCGCCGATGTGACTGGTAGCTCTGCGCCGAGGACTCGACCCACTCAACCTGCTCGGCGTGAGGTTTGCTTTTGGCGACATCCAGCATCGCGGCTGCGGGATCAACCCCTGTCACCCAGTGACCGCGTTCGGCAAGGGCACAGCAGAGCGTGCCCGTACCGCAACCCAAGTCGAGGACACTGCTTGGCCGCCGTCCGGCGAGGGAGACGTAGAATTCAGAATCCTGCGACCACGGGTTAACGAGGTCATAAATCTCTGCGATCTGAGGCTCCTGATAGTCCAATGCTATTGTTGCCCTGCCGCCAAACATTCTATCGAGTAATTCGTCCGGCTCCCCTCAGAAGGTATTACCAGGCGGACTTTGCCGAAGCCAAATTTCTAGGGCATTAGATTCATCCACTTGCAGCTCCTGCGAAAAAACCCTTTTTGGGCCGCAGCGGAAGGCAATGGCTTGGCAAGCCTGAAATCACTGGATTTGCCCTGAGTCCATCAGTAAGCTGTCCTCGTTGACTTCGCGACTGCTCGACCCTAAGATTGCGCCCTGAGTCCTCGCGCCGCTCATGATCCGCCAGACCATCTCGCATTACCGCATCGTTGAGAAGCTGGGCGGCGGCGGTATGGGAGTGGTCTACAAAGCTGAGGATGTTAAACTCAGCCGCTTTGTCGCCCTCAAGTTCCTGCTCGACGACGTAGCCAAGGACCAGCAAGCACTCGCCCGTTTTCAGCGCGAAGCCAAAGCTGCCTCCGCACTGAATCATCCGAACATTTGCACGATCCACGAGATTGATGACCAGCAGGGACAAACCTTCATCGCTATGGAGTTTCTCGATGGCTGACGCTGAAGCATCGCATAGCGGGGCGTCCGATGGAGACGGAATTGATCCTGTCCCCCGCCATCGAGATCGCCGATGCGCTCGACGCAGCCCATGCAGAAGGTATCGTCCACCGCGACATCAAGCCTGCGAACATTTTCGTCACCAAGCGTGGGCACGCCAAGATTCTCGACTTCGGGCTGGCGAAGGTCCTGGATACAGCGAGTTCTTCGAGCAAGATTGCGGTTCTTAACACGCAAACGGGTTTGGTGAACGCGGATCATCTCACCAATCCCGGTTCTACGCTCGGCACCGTTGCCTACATGTCCCCGGAGCAAGCCAAGGGCAAGGAACTGGATGCTCGGACCGATCTGTTTTCGTTCGGTA
This sequence comes from Candidatus Acidiferrales bacterium, assembly GCA_035603655.1. Taxonomy (GTDB): domain Bacteria; phylum Acidobacteriota; class Terriglobia; order Terriglobales; family Acidobacteriaceae; genus Sulfotelmatobacter. Next base: position 4,727 of record DATNKA010000341.1, read on the forward strand.
CGGTTCTGTACAAAGATTTCCTCACCCTCTGGAAAGACGCCGACCCCGACATCCCCGTCCTAAAGCAAGCCCAAGCCGAATACGAGAAGCTGCGATAGTCACTATGCGGGTTCTCCTTTGCGAACTAAATGCAGGCGCGAGCTGAGGTTAAAAGCTGCAACTGTTCCTAACGGCGGTTGTGTGCCTGCTGCACGCTCGTTAGAATGATCGCAATGATTGCCTCACCAAACTGCGTTATGCTGCTTTGCTGTTTCGCAGTTGCCTTTGGGGGTGAGACGGATAATATGGCGCAGGCTCGCCCGCCGCAAATTCTGGAGGTTTCTCGCGACTACCTGAAGCCGGATGCTGTAGCTGCGAATCGCAAGCTTGAGAGACGTGCTGAAGACCTCTGTCGAACCCTCGGCTTTACTCATCCTTATCTGACCATCGAGTCTGTCTCCGGACCTGCGGAGATGTGGTACCTCAATGGGTTCGACTCGGAAGCCGAAGTCGAAAAGCTCAGGCGGGAGTATCAGCAGAATGCGAAATTACTGTCGGCTCTGGACGACATTACTCGGCAAAAGGTGTCGCTTAAGCGTTTGGAGTCCACCGACGAATTTGTGAACTATCGTCCCGATTTGAGTCGCGGCGATCCGTGGATCATCGGTCGGGGACAGTTCTTTATAATCGTATTGTTC
>DATNKA010000342.1:0-3814 GCA_035603655.1 Candidatus Acidiferrales bacterium
CGTCGATCGGTTCGAAGATTTAGTGGAGCACGGCGCCTGCGGCCTGAAGTTGTGGAAAGACCTCGGAACCAGCATCTCCGACGCGCACGGCAAGCTTCTGCGAGTGGATGATGAAAGACTCGCTCCACTGTTCGAGAAAGCGGCGGAACTGGGCGTTCCCATCATGTTCCACACATCGGATCCAGACGCGTTCTTCTTGCCCATCGATCCAGAAAATGAGCGTTACGAAGAATTAGCCGCACATCCCGAATGGAGCTTCCACGGTTCACATTTTAGTAAGCAAGAGCTCTTGGCACAGCGCGACCGCGTTTTCGCGCGGCACCCTAAAACCACATTCGTGGCGGCACACGTTGCCGAGCGTCCGGAAAATCTGGAATACGTTGGCCGTCTGCTCGAGACCCATCCGAATGTAGTAGTGGACATCGGTGCCCGTTGCGCCGAATTAGGACGCCAACCCTACACTGCCCGCAATTTCTTCCTCAAGTATTCCGACCGCATTCTTTTTGGCACCGACCTAGTCCCTGAATCCGAGATGTACCGGTTGCACTTTCGCTTTCTGGAGACCGATGATCAGTACTTTGAATATCCGTCCCATGCGTCTCGTCAGGGCCGGTGGAATATTTATGGACTCTTTCTTCCCGATGAGGTTTTGCGCCGTGTGTATCGGGACAATGCGAGCCGGATTCTAAAGCGCCCACTCTGATCTCGCCCAGGTTCCCACAGAGCGGGGAATCAGACAATTGTCACCTCAACTCCGGATTTCTTCAGTGCGCCCAGGTCGGCTTTGGGAATGCCAGAGTCGGTGATAACGCGTTGAAGAGAAGAGGGGGGAGCAATCAGCGAGAGGCTACGCTTCCCGAATTTGCTGGAGTCGCAAACCGCCACCGCTAGCTTGGAGATCTCGATCATGGCGCGGTTCACTTTCGATTCCAAAAGATTCGGTGTGCTGATTCCATAATGAACGTCGAACCCGTCGACCCCGAGAAAAAGGATGTCCGCGTGCAATTTGTGGAGCGTCTCTTCCGCGATGGGCCCTACCAGAGAAAACGAGTTCTTCCTTAGATTGCCCCCGCTCAGAATCACTTCCACCGCCGATCCGGAGAGTTCGGCGGCGATATTCACCGAGTTGGTGATAATTGTGAGGTTCCGAAAGTTTCGCAGTGCGCGGGCAATGGCAGTAGTTGTCGTGCCGGAGTCAAGAATGACCACTTGCCCTTCTGACACCATGCTCACGGCAGCCGCGGCGATCTGCAACTTCTCCTTGCGATGCAGTTTTTCCTTTTCTCGCAAAGTAGGGTCTTCCAGGGCGCCGTCGCGCGCTGGAAGTGCACCACCGTGGGTGCGGTGAATCAGGCCTTTTAGGTGCAGCGCATCCAAGTCCTTGCGGATGGTGACTTGGGAAGTGTCGTACTGTTCGGCCAAGTCCACGACCACGACGCGGCCGTCCCGACGCAGCAACTCCAGGATCGCTCTTTGCCGCTCTTCATTTAGCATTCAGAATTTTGTTGCGCCGGCCCACGGCAGATCTGCCCATAGAAGATACTCTCGGCACTTCTCTTTTATCCCGTCTGGCGTTCGGTTGTCTAGGAGAAAAGTTCCAGTCTGGTTGGTCTGATTCGTAGGATGCAGAACCGCGCAATCGCTCCTGGCACTGGGAAACGCGGCTCCAACTAGGGCAATTTCATTCGGGTCCGGCGCCGACCAGCAGATGTTTATCGAACACCAGCAGAAAGCGTGGCCTTCGGGCCGTGCACCCTACCCAAGTCTTCGCTGTTTACGTAATCGACAAACGCCAGTCCGCCCTCGCCTCACCCTCTAAATACCAAAAGGACCATCGGTCGTTCCACTGGTTGGGGATCACATGCCCTGATCCGCTGGGCTTTTCATGTTGCCACCGGTCCAGTCAGATGATCTTCGCCAATTCAAATATTCTAATGCATTAAATTCGGATGTATTACGAATAGATTCGTTTTACTTTTTATTGTTCGACCGAGTCAAGGGGTGCTTACGCGTGGTGGGTCCCGGGTACCCTCGCCGTCAGAAACAATGGACTCTCGCAAGTGGGCTTTGGAACCGTGATGACACGGGGGCGCATCCCCCCTGATATTCGGCCCCCCAGCGTCGGGGCTGATGGCACGGATTCGCGTTTTGCGCTTGACAAAACGGTGGAGTGGAAAGTAATAGTGTAAGCGAAAGTAAACGTTACAAAACACAAGTATTACAAATTGCTATCTGCTTGATCTTTGCGGGAGGTCGTCCATGCAGGCTCGAAGATCGGGGTGGCTGCTGGTTTGTCATCGTCTCCTACCCACCGTGCTGTTTTCTATCGTCGTAATCCTGGTTTCCGTTCTCTCGGTTTGGGCTCAGGGAAGTTATCGGGCGCAGTTGCGCGGCGTCGTTTCCGATGCAAGCGGCGCGGTAGTCCCCAATGCCACCGTGACCATCCGGAATATCGGCACGAATATTTCCAGCGCTGCGCATACCGACGACAAGGGGTCGTATTATTTTACGGGTTTGCTCCCCACCACCTATGACGTAAAGGCCGAGGCCAGCGGCTTTCGTTCGGCGGAGCGAACCGGCGTGGTTCTGGCGGTCGATCAGGAGTCGTCACTGAACTTCAGACTGGAAGTCGCAGGCACCTTGGCCACGATGGTCGTTACCACCACCCAGCCGCTGCTTGACACGGACAACGCTACGCTGGGCACGGACATCACCAGCGAATACGTGAAGGAACTTCCTCTGATCAACCGCAGCTTTTTCGGCTTAATGTTCTTGTCGGCGGGCGTGACCGAAGTAGCCGGGTCCGGCACGCAAGATAATTATCCTTCGGGCACGAATTTCGTCTCCAACGGGCAGCGCAACGCGACCGCCGAGGTGCGGTTGGATGGTGCATTGATCAGCGCACCCGAACAGGGCGAGGGAGGAAACTCCAACGTTTACTACGAGCCGCTGGTCGAGAGCATGCAAGAAGTGAAAGTCCAGAACAACAGCTTCTCGGCGGAGTTCGGCAACAACGGCGGCACAGTCGTAAACATGGTCATGAAGAGTGGGACAAACTCTTTCCATGGCAGCGGCTGGTATTTCTTGCAGCGTCCGCAGATGGACGCCCGCGATTTCTTTAACCCCGAGCCCAACCCCAAGCCAGACGTCAAGCGCGACCAGGGCGGTTTTTCCGTCGGCGGGCCAATCAAGAAAAACAAGACTTTTTTCTTCGGCGATTTTGAAAAAGTCCGCAGTGTCACCTCGACCAGTGCGCTCGCGTCCGTGCCGACGCTGGCCGAGAGAATGGGGGACTTCTCGGCGACGGCGAATGCCATTTACGACCCGACGCAAATTGACTGCTCGTCAGGCACCTGCATCAGACCGCAGGTTCAAAGCTTGGGTCAGCCAAACGTAATACCCAAGAACGAGATTGATCCCATCGGGCAGGCCGTGGCCAATCTCTATCCGAAACCCAACCTCCCGGGAGAATTCAACAACTTCAATTTCACCACCATAGCGAATGCGCCGGATTACCAGTTCGACATCAAGGTGGACCACCAGATTAACGACAAGCAGCGCATTAACGCCCGCTACAGCCGGAGCCATAGCAATTTCGTCAGTCCGGAGGTTCTGGGAGACAGCTTTGACAGTCCTTCCGGGGACGGAATCGCAGCCAGCCCGACAACGGCGCAAAATGGCTCGTTCGAACATTCCTGGACCGTCAACCCGCGGATTATCTGGACAAACCACGCGTCCATAGATCGAGTGCACGAGTTGTCGACATCCGGCGGCCCTTCGATCTCCAGCTTCAATGCTTCCTTGCCAGCCGGAG
>DATNKA010000343.1:0-3469 GCA_035603655.1 Candidatus Acidiferrales bacterium
CTCTCGGGTTGGTAAGTCTTGCGCCACCTTGACATCAGGATCCAGAGCAAGCCTTGTATCGAGTGGTAGGCCGAGTAGATCGTTTAGTTCAACGCTCAGATCGGAGATTTGCGACTCATAAGTTAACAGTGTTTGCTTGGCCTCAAGCAGGTTCGCCCGGCTTTCCACTAGATCTACTTGAAGTAGGCTGCCGTTCTTGACTTGTTCGCTACTCTCGTTCAGATTCTCGTTGCCAGATGCAATCTGCAATTCGGTCGCCTGCCTTTGCATCTGAGTTGCCAGAACACGGTAATAGAGTTCGTGCAAGCGGAACACCACGTCGCTGGATGTCTTTATTAAGGAGGCTTCCGATACCTTTACATCCGCCTCCGCGATCTTATTTGCCTGGTGGATCTTGATGAGTTGGGTCAGCGGCTGCGCGAGCATCGTGCCACTGGTTTCAAGTGTCTTTGTTCCTTGTGTAAGGAAGAGATTCGAAGGGGGAATGGATGCGCCCCCAGGGATGACGCCAAAGGCCCCGGCTGGCACCTCCACACGTTGAAGATCGGTTATATGCAGAAGGTTGGACTCGTTGGTGAGCGTTGGGTAGTAGTTGGACTGTGCGATCCGCCGCTTCTGTTGTTCGGCAGCCAAGGCGTACTGGCCAGTTTTAATTGCGTGGTTTTGCCTTAGCGCGAGGTCAGTCGCCTCCTGTAAAGTCAGTCTTCGCTCCTGTCCACCGGCCGCAGACACCAGCAGTAAGGAACCGAGCAACATGACAGCGCATTTGCCGAGGGCGTGATAGTGCTCTTCCATAGTGTCTCTCCTGTGACTGGCCCTCACACACTTGCTGGTCGCCCGGGAACGATGTCCAAGTCGCCATACGTAATAGGCGTTCTGTGCATACACAAAACGACCAGCAGGCAAATTAGGACAGCCCACTCGCACAGAACGAAGCCATCAATGAGGGCCTGAGTGTGAGCTTGCTGGCTCACTTGCAGCGCTAGCAACCCGACTGCACGGCCGCTTGCGCCATCGGCGCCGCTGGAATCCGGGGCGAGGGCGGAAGCAAGCAACGAGAGTCTTTGCTGCACCAGCCAGCTTCCGGTGTCTACGTGGAGGCCGATCAAATTCGAATGCAACTTTTCGCGAACGCTTAAGAAGTGCCCCATCAACGACACGCCGCATTCTCCGCCAAAAAGCCGGATGGTATGGACAAAAGCGGAAAAGGTCAGAATCCACTGCGGTTTGCTGATGGCACCTGTGTAGAACGCCTGCATGATCCAACTCGCTACCACGCTCGTGAACGCCATCGACTGTCCGAATGCCATCACGATCTGCGATGCGACGAAATCACCGCGGTCCCACGCGGAACTCAGGTGCGAATTCATAAAGCAAGCAATTGCTACCAGAAAGAAGCCAACAGCCAACGGCAGTCTGGAGTCGAATCGCCTGAGGAACAACGCGGTAACCAGCGCAAGGGGCAATTGCGGAAGAGCTACCCAAAGGAGCGCCGCACCAATCTGCTCAGGACGCAGTCCGCGAATCCCTCCGAGATATTGCGGAATAAGGATGATGGTAGACAAAAGCACAAAGCGGAATATGAACAGAACAGCGGCCATCAGCAGCGTGTTTCGCTGCCGCAGAAAAGGCAGGTCGACTAATGGATTCGGGGTGCGCAGCCGACGGACAACCGTGACGGTCAGAAGAAAAGCTGCGACCGAAAGTATGGCAACGACAGTTCCTGAATTCAGCCAGTCCATGCGCTCACCCTGGTCCAGGGCGCCGTAAAGGAACGCAAGGCCGAAGCTGCCATACAAGAAAGCAAGCCAACTCGGCCGAGGGCCCTTGCCGGACGGCGGCGGAGAGGGGGGAATGCCTTTGTGGACGAGCCACATCATTAGCGGCGTGAGCAGGGCGGTAGTCCAGAAATCCCAATGCCACGACAGGTGCTGCATATACCAGGCGTGAAGGGATGTAGCCGCGTTTGTCGAGAAATCAATTGCCGCGGCATACATTGCGATCGCAAAGATCGAATAGCGTACTGGCAAGTTGCGCAAAATGAAGCTCATGGCGAGCGGATAGAAACTGCCGGCAGTGATTCCCGCGATTACCTCGAGGACCAACAGGAGCGGAAAGTTGGGTGCAAAGGGCAACGCCACAGAAACCACGATCAGAATGGTCGCGCAGAGAAGTAGAACTTTCCTGGCTCCGAGCAGACCGCCAAGAAACACTGAAAATGGGCCGATGAACATCATTCCCATATTCAAAACCGTCGGGATCCACGAAGCTTCGTCCAGCCCTAGGCCCATCGCGCCTCGGCTATCAGGAAGCCCCACGGAGAGGAGTCGGCCGTTGATGGTTCCGATCATTGCCCCGAGCGCCACGCCCGCCATTCCCATGACTGGACGTACGGAGATTTCTGCCGGCAGGGCACCGGAGAGGGACGTGAGGATCTGTGCCCCGGTCTTTTCTTGAGTCTGCGAACTCTGTGCGGTTGCGCTCATACTCCGTCCTAATCCTGAGATGAGGTCCTGAGATTTAGTGGGCAGAACGTGTATCTATTGTGGCTAGCACCGACATCCCGGGGCGCAGCTTTCCGCCAACTCGGCCGTCCGACTCAAGCGTGATCTTCACCGGAATACGCTGTGTGACTTTCGTGAAGTTCCCCGTCGCGTTGTCAGGCGGAAGAAGGGAGAACTGCGAGCCGCTGGCAGGCGAGACGTTGCTGACCTTCCCACGCAGGACAATCCCGGGAAAAGCGTCGACCTTTATCTCTACTGAGTTCCCAACTGCAACATGTGTGAGCTGCGTTTCCTTGTAATTTGCCTGGACCCACACGTCGTCTTCGACCAGCGAGATCACTTGAGTTCCCGGATTGACCATCTGTCCCGGGCGGACCTTCCGCTCACCGACCGTACCATCCGTTGGGGCAACAATTCGTGTGTATGCGAGGTTGGCGCGGGCCGCGTCAAGAGCAGCCTGCTTCGCAGCGAGATCAGCACGAAGCTGAGCTTCCTGTGAGTTTAAAACGTCAAGCCCTCGGCGTTCGGCCTCCACCGCTGACTCGTTGCTGGCCAGTGCTGCTTTGGCCTGCGCCAATCCAGCTTGACGGCTGACGAGTTGCGCCCGCGACCGTTCTTCGTCAGCGACCGCTTGCTCAACTTTCTGCCGGGTTGTAGAACCGGTAGCAATCAGAGTTTCCTGGCGTTGTCGTTCCGGAAACGCTCGGTCCAGGTCAGCCTGAGCCACGTCAATCCCTGCTTGCGCCCCCAAGATCTCAGCTTGAGCTTGGCCAACCCCGGCATTGGTTCGGTCGATCTTGGCTTGTTGCAGTTGCTTTTGACGCCGATTATTTTCGATTGCGGCCTTCGCAGCAGCCACCCCAGCATCGGCTTGCGCTACTTGGGCTTGATAATCGTCATCCTTTACTTGGACAAGAAGATCGACAGCTTTTACGTGTTGGTAGTCGGACACTTTCACACTCGCG
>DATNKA010000344.1:0-4163 GCA_035603655.1 Candidatus Acidiferrales bacterium
CCCGCCTATACCCCTGTCTACGCTTCACTGTGTCCCTCGCGGTAGCAGCGCAAGACTCGGGGCCGAGTGGATCGCTACTCCTTTCCCGTAAGAATTTTCCATTCTCTGCTTCATGCCGGTTTATCCCGGCGCACAAATATCTCTGTTACACTCACAACCCTAACGTCAAGAGTGAAATCGCCTGTTTCACATGTTTACATCAACTGTCGATTACATCAACTGTCGACGTTCAGAGGCTAGAAAGGTCCCGTGCTTACCTGCTTATTCTGGATCTCACGAATGTCACGTATGCCCTGTTCCAACGTTCTGATATCTTCCTCAAGTGCGTGCGATAAATGCTTGAGTCCGTCCAACATCTCGATGATACCCTTGTCGACGGTATTGCTTTTGCCCTTCTCAAAGTGATTCCTTGCTTCGCTATAGCTCATTTACATTATCCTCTGAATTCATTTGTCTACAGTCTTATCTCTGAGTCTTCCTTTTGTTGTCCTTGAGCAGGTGACTTCCGGGACCGGCAAACCCTCGTTCCATGCAGAATCGGTCGCTTAGAGCGTGGCATTAGTGGCGGGTATTGAACACAGTTCTGAGCGCAAATCCAAGGCCCGTGCATTCAGTCCTTCGCTAGCCATGCTAAAGCCTCCTCGCGAGTCTTGAAAGTGGGGAATTCGCGGCGTGAGAAACTACTCAGGTTCTCAGAGAAGACGTGAGGAAACTTCTCCGCTCCCGCCCATGCGGATTTCTTGACATAGGGCTTGTCAAAGACGGCGGTCTCTTTCATGACCCGCATGGCTTCCTGGTCGAAGGATGCTCCGTTGAAATCGGTAAGTATTAAGACTGAACCCCGCGGACGGGTAGTCACAAGCTCGGGCACCGCTCGGAAAATCTTTTCGACCTCAGCAGCCGGACAGCTTGATATGTCTATCAGAAGAATTTGCTTATTCTGGTGAGTGATGAACCGAAGACGGTCGGTCATGTAGAGCAGTTGATTGGCACCAGCGTACTCGTTTGCAGAGGGGCACGCCTCATCTCGCGGTGGTTTCATGTCTAATGCCATTGCAGTACATGCTATGCCAACGAAGGTGCTCGCGGGCGCACCAATAGGTCAATGACCTTTCATCTCTGAGCGAACTTTAGCAGTTTGTCTTTGGAGGGTCTCGGGAAAATGTGATTGCAGCGCGTGAGACACTCACTAGGAGAAGCAGCGGACTACGATGGAGGGCCGGAGGGCCGCATCAGTTCCCTCACATTTCTCCACCCAGAGGAACCTACAATTGTGCTTATTGTGCCGGTGCGTGGGGCCGTGCTCACATGGTCGTAATCCAGTCCTCACTGCGTCGTTGGATTATCGTTCCGTAGCCGGCGTGCACCTCGTTCTTGTTGACTGCCCGCACTTCGCCACTTCACTAATATTCATCCAGCTAATCTTATAAACACCTACAGCTTCGGAGTTGTGGGTTTAACATCGCCATAGCTTCATCGAGGCGAACTCAATCGTCCCTGTTGGCGCCTAAAGGCCTGACCGCCCGCGTTCGTACCGGTCGGTAGAATGAATTGAAATGTCTGTTTCACTCGAACTGCACAATGACGGTATTCAAGCATCAAGGCTGAAAATCACACGCTAGTTGAGCGCCGCCTGGGCGACAGACAGACCGGGAGCTTGGCGCGCGTCGATTTTGGTTCTCGAGAGGGCGAGGGTTGGGAAATGACGTTCTGGGGACCAGAACGGATTTGAGCGGTCGTATACATTGACAGGAAATGCGGAAGCACGAGTTTTTGGCGGTCACTAATGTGCTCCTGAGGTTGGTGCCGGCGAGAATTCCGCAGAGGTGAACGGGGGTCTGCCGTTATTCTCGAATCAGAGAAATATTCTTCTATTCAACTAGATCCGAATGTGAAAGAAACGCTTCCCGATGAGGTGGGAACCCGGATAGAGCTAGCGAACCGAAAGGCCAATCATTTTCAGGTCTGATCGGTTTTGGAATTGCCGCATGTTTGCGACCGAGTCACCAAACGGAAAAAGAGAAATCGCGCCAGAAGCTTTGCCTCCGCGCAGCACGTTATGCCTACTCGCGCTCTGGGACAAATTTGATTCATTCATGTCGCCCTGTCCAACAACTTCTCGTCCGCGTGATATTCCTGCCGGGACTATCAGTCAGCAGCAAACCGATTTGTCACCTCACATTTCCTTGAGTACATCACTTCGCGGATGCGATGCGCTTTTTTCAGAAGAACTGAGTCAAGTAGACCCTGACACACTCATCTGCCTCGTCAGCAGGCACTTGGACGCCAATCTGGGGAAAGCTTAACACGCGTCCGCCACTACAACGGCATCTCAGGGTCGTCTAAATTAAGACGCCCACTGTGCAGCCGCAATCGCATCGCCTTCCCAGGCCAATCGACCTCCGACGAAAAGTTTTTTACACGAAGTGTCGCGCCGTGCGGAGCGAGCTACTTGATCGCGACACCATAGCGTCTGTTATTCCTCGCAGGAATAACAGAGCGACGAGAAGTTGTTGGACAGGTTGATTGAGCCAGTTTACGTTTGCGCCACAAGCGGCCGGTTAGTGTGCTGCGGGAGGTACAAATGACAGATTGGTTGCGAACTCATTCGATCGGCCAAATCGGACGTCGTCTTCAGTCGCGGCGCGTGCGTCCAATCACAGTTGTTCTTGCCCTGTTTTTCCTCATGCCTCTGGCGGCGCTCGCACAAAGTTCACCGTTCGACACCGGTTTTACCGCTATTCAAAGCCTTTTCACCGGCACCATTGCGAAAGTTGCGAGTCTGGTCGCAATCGTTATCGGAGGCTACGGCTTCGCGCACGGCGAACCCGGCGCAAAAAAAGCGCTGGCCGGTGTCGCCGCCGGCACCGGCATCGCCGTTCTCGCCGTGAATGTACTGAGTTGGCTTTGGGGCGTATAGCGCCCGTCACGGCAACTTCAACACGTTTATGTGAGGGATTTATGCCAGAAAAGCAACCGCAGTCGCGCCGGACAAATCGAGTCTTCAAGAGCCTGCATAAACCTCTCACTTACTTGGGCGTTGAGCGGACGTTCTTCTACTTCGTCTGTGTCGGCGCGGTGGGATCTTTCAATCTCTTCAATTCGGTCCTCGCCGGTATCGCGGTGTTCATTGGCGGCTTTGCCTTCGGACATTGGGTAACGAACAGCGACCCAGCGTTTCTCCGCATCCTGGCCAAGTCCGAACGCTACAAGCCGCGCTACGACGCTGCTAAACAGCAAGTACCTCGCGTGGAGGTGGTGTGATGCTGCGTCTCGACAAAATCATCAAACCGTGGAAAGAGAGCTCAGCACTGAATGACCACATCAATCTCTATGGTTTCTGGAACGAGACCACCTTTCTTACCAAGAGCGGCGATGTAGGAATGGTCCTCAGTATTCCCGGCGTGGACTACGAAAGTCTTGACCGCTCAGACCAGGAGTATGCGGTCAAGCGATTGGAGGCAGCACTCAAAGCGTTCGGCCCAGGCTTTCACATTTACCAATACCTCTTCAAATCGAACCGCCCGGACATCCCGTTCGCAACGTATGACGACCCTGTCGTGGACGCAGCGATCGACCAGAGGCGGAAGTTCTTTGAAGCAAAGCGCGACCACCTGTATCAGATTGAAATCTTCTACTGCATCCTGCTCGAAGGCGCCCGGTCGAAGACCGGCGTGGGCACGGCCCTCGCTCGCTTCTTGCGCGATCCCGCGGGTGCTGTTGAGGAGCTCCGAGCGCAGTTCACCAATAACAGCATGAAGACCCTCTTGCGTACTCAAGTCGAGCACGATGTTCGACGGCTCGATCAGCACGTTCAGGCGTTCGCTCGCCAATTAGCAGACCTCATGCAAATCGAGGTGTTGAATCAGCCGGGACAGTTTACATTCTTCCGGCGCTTGCTGAACTACTCCGGCTGGCGAGTTGCCGGCAGGCCGCAGTCGAGGCAGTTTCTCGACTATCAGGTAGTGAATTCCGACATCGAAGCGGAACGCGACCATCTGCGAGTCGGCGATCACATCGTCCGCGTGTTGACGATGAAAGAAGCCATCACGGAGACGCGGCCCCTGGTGCTGGACGCCCTGCTGAAGATCTCGGCCAACTTCTACGTCGTCAGCGAGTGGACGCCGCTCCCAGCGGACAAGGCTCGCAAAGAAGTGAACAAG
>DATNKA010000345.1:0-2928 GCA_035603655.1 Candidatus Acidiferrales bacterium
GGAGTAATACCCATGCGCGAAGCGGTGATGCGATCGATTACCAGCGCCGCGGACAGTCCGCTGGTCTGCTGGTCTGTCGCCACGTCCTGAATCTGCGGCATCTGCCTGAGCTTATCCATCAACCGCGCGGTCCACTGATTCAATTCGTTCTGGTCGGGATCTTCGAGGGTGTACTGATACTGGGTGCGGCTGACGCGGTCTTCCACCGTTAAATCCTGCACGGGCTGCATGTACAGGGTGATGCCTTCCACTTTTGCCAGTTCGGTTTGCAATCTGCGGATCACGGCCGAAGCGTTGATGCCGCGGTCTTCCAAAGGCTTCAGGTTGATCAGAATCCGGCCGCTGTTTAGCGTGGTGTTGGTACCGTCAATGCCAATGAACGACGAGAGGCTCTCGACCGCGGGATCTTTCAGAATGACGGCGCTGAGCTCCTGCTGCCGCTGGGCCATGGCGTCGAACGAAATGGACTGCCCGGCTTCGGAAATTCCCTGAATGATGCCGGTATCCTGAACCGGGAAAAATCCCTTGGGAATGATCACGTAGAGAAACACGGTCAAAAGAAGGGTGGCCACGGCCACGATCAGCGTCATGGTCTGGTGCTGCAACACCCACTTTAGAGTTTTGCCGTAGAAACCGATGACGGCTTCAAAGCCACGCTCCGACGCCTGGTAGAAACGGCCCTTTTGGGCCTCGGGATCATGCTTCAGCAATTTGGCGCACATCATCGGCGTAAGAGTCAGCGACACAACGGCCGAAACCAGAATGGTGACGCTGAGGGTGATGGCGAATTCACGAAAGAGGCGGCCGACGATATCGCCCATAAACAATAAGGGGATGAGCACGGCAATCAGTGAAATCGTCAACGAGACGATGGTGAAGCCAATCTGTTGCGAACCGTTCAGGGCTGCTTCGAGCGGGCGCTCGCCCTCCTCGATATAGCGGACGATGTTTTCAATCATCACAATGGCATCGTCCACCACGAAGCCGGTCGAAATGGTCAGCGCCATCAGGGTGAGGTTGTTGAGGCTGTAGCCGGCCAGGTACATCACGCCGAAAGTTCCGACCAGCGAGAGCGGCACGGCGACGCTGGGAATAATTGTGGCGCGGACATTACGCAGGAAAAGAAAAATGACCATGACGACCAGGGCCACGGTCAGCATTAGCTCGAATTCGACATCCTTCACCGAAGCGCGAATGGTGGTGGTGCGGTCGGTGAGAACGGTTACTTCGACTGCGGCGGGCAAACTGGTTTGCAGCAGCGGCAGAAGAGTTTTGATGCGGTCTACCACCTGAATGATGTTGGCGCCAGGCTGGCGTTGAATATTGACGATCACGGCCGGCGTCAAGTTCATCCACGCCGCCTCTTTAATATTTTCTACGTCGTCAACGACGTTCGCGACCTCGGAGAGCACAACCGGCGAACCGTTGTGATAGGCGACGACAACTTTTTGGAAGTCCTTGCTGGTGAGCAACTGATCGTTCGCATCAATCTGATAGTCCTGTTGGGGGCCGTCGAAATTTCCTTTTGCGGAATTCAGACTGGTTTGCTGCAGTGCGGTGCGCACGTCTTCCAAATTAATTCCGTAGGAAGACAGGGCGGTAGGATTGACCTGCACGCGAATCGCCGGCTTTTGTCCTCCGCTGATGCTGACGAGACCAACCCCCGGCAACTGGGCAATTTTTTGCGCGAGACGAGTGTCAGCGAGGTCTTCGACTTGCGACAAAGGAATCGTCTTGGAGGTAAGCGCCAGGGTCAGGATGGGAGTATCGGCCGGATTCGTCTTGCTGTAGATCGGCGGCGTCGGCAAGTCGGACGGCAAAAAGGATTGCGCGGCGTTAATCGCGGCCTGCACTTCCTGTTCAGCTACGTCAATATTGAGTTGCAAAGAGAACTGCAACACGATGACCGAACTACCATCCGAACTGGTCGAGGTCATCTGATTCAAGCCCGGAACCTGCCCGAATTGTCTTTCGAGTGGCGCCGTCACGGCAGAAGCCATTACATCCGGATTGGCGCCGGGATAGAAAGTAACGACCTGAATCGTTGGATAGTCCACTTCGGGCAGGGCGGAAATAGGCAGCTGGGTGAAGCCCACGAATCCGGCGAGCAGGATGGCCGCCATCAGTAAAGATGTGGCGACAGGCCGCAGGATGAATGTGCGGGACGGATTCACTGACGTGAGCCTCCGGATGCGCCAGGGCCGGAATTCGAGTTTGAGTTGGCGCCACCAGCGGGAGGAGCCCCCGAGGTGGACCCCGCCTGATTCTGTTGCGATCCACTTTTGGAACCGTTGCGGACGGTGACTTTGGCCCCGTCCTGAAGCTTGTCAAACCCGGTCAAGGCGACCACATCACCGGGTTGAATTCCGGTGACGGCCGAAATGTTGCCGTCCGTGGTGCCCACCGTGATGTTCTGCATGGAAGCGGTTTGATCCGGTTTGATTAAATACACGAAAGCAGCTTGGGCATTGCGCTGGATCGCGGAGGCGGCGATCAGGGTTGCATCCTGCTGGGTATCCACCAGCAGACGGGCGTTAACGAATTGATTCGGGAACAAAGACAGATCGCCATTTTCGAAGATCGCCTTGAGCTTCACAGTGCCGGTGGAAGTATCGATTTGATTGTCGAGGGTTAGCAGCGAGCCCGAGGCGAGTTTGGTCACCTGATCGCGATCGAATGCGTCTACCGCCATTTTGTGCCCTGTCTTCATTTGCTTTTGGATCTGGGGCAAATAATCTTCCGCGATACTGAAAATTACGGTGATGGGCTGCAATTGGGTGATGACCACGAGCGGCGTGGTGCTGCCGGCGGTGACGATGTTTCCGGGATCGATCAGACGGAGACCGACGCGGCCGTCAATGGGCGCGCGAATGGTGGTGTAGTCCACGTTGGTTGTCGCGGCGGCCACCGTACCCTCATCATTTTTTA
>DATNKA010000346.1:0-3605 GCA_035603655.1 Candidatus Acidiferrales bacterium
CGCGAGAGTCAGGTGCGATTTTTGAATAAACATCAAAACATACTCCTAGAATGGTGAGTGACAGTATCAGTACATCTAGTAGTTCGACGCGTCAGCGAGATTGGTTACAGGTCCATAATCCTTCGTCCGCGGCTTCGTCGACTCGAAGTCAGTTCCAGGTGCGCTAGTGTCGTCCGACAGAGTGGTCAGCCGATACGCTATACCGCGACCAATCGCTGCGCGAATTTGGACGCCCGCGACTTCCGTCGCCACTCGTGAGTTGCAGCGGTTCTGTCGAAGCAGCGGCGCGTGGACAATGAAGCTGAACGACTCACCGCAAGAGGGCCATCGCGCTTCCAACAATTGGTCCTTGTTGATTTCGCTGGAGCAAGACAGCAACGCGAGTTGCGTCAGCCGGGAACGAATTGACCGCCGCGCGAAACACACTCTGTTGTCCGTTCCAGACACCGAGCGTGCGGAATTGTCTGACGATATTGAATTCTCGGAGCGTCCTCCCGGAGTTCTCTCCTCGTCCAACGTTCGTAGCTGCCTCTGGCAGGTAAGCGATGAGGTTGACGTCGTAGCGCTCTTGATCTGGCCGTTCAGGCACGGTGACGATGAGCTCCCCGCGAGCCACGTCGATGAGGATCGGAATCGTGATGAGGGGCTCGGCCATTGCCGCGAGGATCCGAGGCTTATCCGATCCCACAAAACTGCTACGCCCATCGACGACCATTTGAGGCGTAAATGCCGACGACAGGCCCAGCGTCTCAACGTAGCGGCGCTGACGCTCACGCGCCATCGGTAAGGCGAAATGGTCGCGCCACCCGATGCTGTCCCAATAGTCGACGTGAAAAGCCAGGGCGAGTACATTTGGCATCTGCGAAAGCACGCCCAACAATGCATCCGCTGGCGGGCAGGAGCTACAGCCCTGAGAGGTGTATAACTCCACAACCGTTGGTCCGCGCGGGGAGCTTGATTGCGCCCGCAGATCTCCAGCCGATCCGAGCTCCAGGCCCACGCAGATAAGGACAAGAAGGGCAGCGCGTTTGCACAAGGTCATGGGATACCTCCGGTGATGGCGGTTGTGGATTGGTTTCTCCGAATTCACCAACGCAACAACCGTGGACCGAGCCACGCACCAAGGGCAGTGGGGATCAACATTCCGAGCAGGTACCATGTTGCGATGAACGGGGTGGCAAGCTCCGGGCAATGCAGGGTATAAACGAGTGCACCGATGGCTCCGGCGGCGAACCCCGCACCCGCGCCCGCCCGACGCAGCCGTGTTGGGGCAAGATCCTTGAGGATCCACAGGAAGGAGAAGAAGAGCGGCGCAGAGATGAATGCGATCAGGAACGGACACACGGCGAATGTGGTACCCAGGAGCAAGTGCATGCGGCCCTGCGAATCGGCTGAAAACAGGCTGATCGCAGCCAAAATCCACATGATGAGGACGACAACGGCAATCCCTGTCGGCAACAGACCGAGCCGAGTAGCTGGACGCCCCAAGCGTGCGACGCAGAGGACCGCGAGCACACCCAAGCTCGCGCAATACAGTTCACGAACCCAAAACGCGAACTCGGATACTTCATGAGGCAGCGCCGGATTCAAGTGGAGGACTCCGGCAGTCAGGATGAGCGCAGTAAGTGCGCTGGCGGTCATTCCCAGCACATAGCGCCACGTCGTCCGCCTGGCGTCGATCGGCTCAAGATTCGCCGCCAGTACCGCAGTTAGATTCTCTGTTCTCATACAAGCGTCTGTATTCTCACGCGCGATCGCTTCTCCTAGCTATTTCGTTGGAGATGAAGGATTGGTTACAGCCACGAGTGCTGCGATCGTCCGTCGCAGGATTAACCGGTCGCACCCGGCCGATTGTTTTCAAACCGCTGCCCGTTTCAGCGGCGGCGCCGAATGCGTGCAATAAATGGGCTGACTGGTCGGTCAACTCCACGGCGCTCCTTCGGGGCGTTGAAACGGACTCGCTCCCTCTTCTGCGCAATAAATAGAAGGTTTAGATGCAATTGATCGAGGAGCGCCTCCGCAGTCTGATGTTACAGAGTCTCGCCGGGGACGCGGTGGCCTACCGCATGTTCTTGGACGAGTTGACGGCGCGTTTGCGATCCTATTTGCGAAGACGGCTCGGAGGCTTGCCGGACGAGGTCGAGGATCTACTGCAGGAATTGCTGTTGGCGGTTCACAACAAACGCCATACCTACGACCCGAAACAACCGCTGACGTCCTGGGTGCAGGCCATCGCGCATTACAAGCTCGTGGATTTGCTACGACGTCGTTCACGCAGCAATGCTCTCACTGATCCCCTTGACGAAGACGATCAGGTGTTCGCCACAACGGCCAACGCCGCCACTGATGCGAAATATGACGTCGAGAAGCTATTGCGGGGGCTGCCGGATCGTCAACGCCTGCCGATTCTGTATGTCAAGATTGAGGGCGCATCCGTGACTGATACGGCGATACGCACGGGAATGTCGGAGTCCGCTGTGAAAGTGGGGATCCATCGCGGCCTGAAGGCTCTTGCGGAGAAGATTCGGAAAATCGGATGAAAACTGAAGATCTTGTTTCCTTACTATCAACCGGCGCCCAGGCGGTTGATCGCAGACTCGCGTCGCGGCGCTGGCTGCTGGCGCTAGCCGGTGGCGCATTGATGGCCTTCCTCCTCACCGCCGGGCTACTCAAACTGAATCCAGTGCTTTGGCATGAAACCTACAAACCGATGTTTTGGGTCCGGGAGAGCTACTGCGCGGTACTAGGTGTACTTGGATTTATTACCGTCGTTAGATTGGCTCGCCCGGGGTTGCGGCTCGGCCTGGCCCCTATGGGCATTCCCGTCGCAGTGATCGCGATGTGGGTTCTTGCGGTAGTCACCTTGGTGGCGGCTTCACCGCAGAATCGAGCGCAATTAATTCTTGGACATACCGCTGTCGTTTGTCCTTTCCTGATCGCGCTCGTCGCGGCCCCGCTGTTAATAGCGCTCCTTTGGGTCATGCGAAGCCTTGCCCCGACGCGGCTGCGTTGGGCGGGCGCCGCGAGCGGGTTCGCGGCGGGATCCATCGGTGCGCTCGTATATAGCCTGCATTGCCCCGAGCTGGCGGCGCCGTTTCTCGCTACTTGGTATCTGCTCGGCATGCTGATCCCGACGACACTCGGCGCGTGGCTCGGTCCGCGGTTGCTGCGTTGGTAGCGATCACCAGAAAACAATCCCACTGTAACTTTTTGCTTCGTGCCAACGAATTAACGGAGCGCCGATGCAAATCGGCCGTTCAGGGTGCGTCGCCGGTGACCCAGCTTCGGGACGCACGCTTGCGCGCACTAATACTTTTTGGGAATAGGAGAGTTAATTCATGAAGTCCATCAAGACGGTTATCGCAATGAGCGCCATCGCCGGCGCCGCATGGTCGGGAGCCAGTTTCGCCACGAATGATAATGATCACACTGCACACGCCGTGTTCGTCATGACGAATAACGCCGATGCGAATCAGGTCGTTGCTTTCCAGCGAGACCCGAACGGCACGTTGGAAAATCCCCACAGTTATGGCACGGACGGCCGCGGCAGCGGTGGTACGGTCGATCCGCTGGCGTCGCAAGGCTCACTGACGTTGAGTACGGAT
>DATNKA010000347.1:0-4198 GCA_035603655.1 Candidatus Acidiferrales bacterium
CAACTCGTATCTGCGGGATTCCACAGTCGGTCAAGAAAACGATCACACTAAGTTAATAGAGGGAGAGAATCGTATGAGACAAACATTGCTGATTGTCCCGCTAGCATAAATCTGTGAAGCAAAACGATCAAGAGGATTCCTGCGTCACAAATGTTTGGAAGTCCACTTGCATTCGTAGAAAAGCGAAGGGGATCCACATGAAATCCATCTATCGAACAACAGCACTTTACATGCTGTTCTCCTTGGCCCTGTTGGGACCTGCCTTTGCCCAACAAGTCCAAACCGACTTTGATCACCAAGCCAATTTCTCTCACTACAAGACGTATTCGTGGCAGGAAATCAAGCCACCAAACTCCCTCTGGGACGCTCGAATTAAGAACGCGGTCGATGCCCAGCTGTCTGCCAAGGGCTGGGCTCAGGTCAACAGCGGTGGCGATGTGGCCATCGTGGCGATCAAGACAACGCAGACTCAGAGAACGCTTCATTCGTTCTACGACAACTATGGCGGCTTTGGCGGGGGGTGGGGCTGGCGAGGATTCGGGGGCGGCGGCTTCGGCGGGTTCGGCGAGTCCGACACAACCGAACAGGACTACAAGGATGGAACCCTCGTCGTCGACTTGTTCGACGCAAAAACCAAGCAGTTGATCTGGCGTGGCAGTGCCGAGGACATGCTGTCCAACAAAGCCGAGAAGAATGAAAAGAATCTGGAAAAGGGCGTGGCGAAGATGTTCAAGGATTTCCCGCCGGGCTCGGCAAAACGCTAATAGAAGCCTTCTTCACCGAGCTGAGCAAGAAGTGTTGTAAGAAATTGAAAAAGGAGAAACTATGAAACTGCAGGAGACAGGAAGATACCAATTACTATCATTGTTCATCGCCTTGGTTATTACCCTGACGATGCACCCCATCAAAGCACAGGCGCAGATCATTGGGAGCCTTGAGGCCGACATCCCATTTCAGTTCCATGTGGGGGGCGCCAAACTTCCGGCTGGTAAGTACATCATCCACGTACTGGACAACTCGGACCTGACCCTCATGGAAATCAGTAGCGCGGACGGTTCTACTTCCGCTCTCTTCCAGGTTCGCGACGCACAGGCCAAATCCACGCCGGGGAAGAACGAGTTGATCTTCAACAAATACGGAAATCGCTATTTCCTCGAGCAATTGTTCGATGAGTCCAATCGATTCGGCAGTGCGGTAGTCAAGTCCGGCTACGAACAAAGAGTTGCTGAAGCGGCCGCAGAGGGCCAGGAACATGTACCAGCCCACCACCGGGAAAGCTAGCCAGATGATTAGGTGCGGTCGGACCATCGGAGTGCGACCGCACGTGAGGAGGTTGCCTGTGGGTCACGCAATCCATGGATACCCGCCCGCTTGGGATCCTCGTGCTTCCCGTGCTTCCTTAGAAGCTGTAACAAAACCTGGCAGTCCGGTATACTGCCTTGCGACCTTGAACCTGGACAAATGGACCTCCGGATCCGCATACGATCAGTGGATGGGCCGCTGGAGCCGGTTGCTGGCTGATGAATTCCTGAAGTGGCTGTGCGTTTCATCCGGTGCCCGATGGCTGGATGTCTGCTGCGGGAGCGGTGTCGTAACTGAGGCCATTGCGGAATTCTGCTCGCCGGCAAGCATCGTGGGCATTGACGCTTCTCCAGCGCAGATTGCGTTTGCCCGCATGCATCGCACCCATTCTGGAATCACCTTCGAGCTTTCCGACGCTAGGGCAGTTCCTTTTCCAGACGCCAGCTTCGATGCGGCAGTGTGCGGCCTTGGTCTGAATTACATCTCCGAACCGGCTCGCGCGCTTCAGGAAATGCAGCGTGTCACACGCAGCGGCGGTACCATCGCCGCTTACGTCTGGGATTATGCGCAGGGCGTGCGCTTTCTCCGCGAATTCTGGGACGCTGCCATCGCTGTTGATCCTGAGGCCCGGGATTTCGATCAAGGGCGGCGCTTTCCGATGTGTTCGCTCGATGGGCTACGAACGCTCTTCCAGGTCATCGAGGTTAAGGAAGTCAAACTGAGCGCCCTCCAGGTCGTGACTCGCTTCGCAAGTTTTGATGAGTATTGGGCGCCACTTTTGAGCGGCCAAGGTTCCGCTCCGAACTATCTCGCCAGTCGTGATGCGCAGATTCGCGCCGCGGTCCGGAACCGGTTGCAAGCCTTTTTGCCAACCGATGCACAAGGATCGATTGAAATGCCTGCCCGGGCCTGGGCAATCCGCGCGAGGCGCGCCTGAGTCCGGGTTTTCGATGACAATGCCATCTTCCGGCTTTGAGGGGTTTGGCATTGACCTTGCATCGGAAAGCACTGGAACTTTAGAAGGAGATAGAAATGCAAACACGCAAACTCGGCAGCTCCGACCTGTATATCACTCCCGTGGGCTACGGGGCCTGGGCCATCGGCGGTTCGGGTTGGCAGTTTGGATGGGGATCTCAAGACGACAATGACTCCATCGCCGCCATTCACAGTGCGCTCGAACTCGGCGTCAATTGGATCGACACGCCCGCCGTTTACGGTCTGGGACACTCGGAGGAACTGGTCGGCCGTGCTCTCAAGAGCTGGCCCGGTCCGCGACCCTATGTCTTCACCAAGTGTAGCCGGAGCTGGGACGCGCATGGCAATGTAGGAATAACGCTGAGCACTGATTCGATCCGGCGCGAACTCGAAGAGAGCCTGCGTCGCCTCTCCGTCGATGTCGTGGATCTTTACCAAATTCGCTGGCCCCCCGATCCCGATTCAGCCGCACTGGAAGAAGGATGGTCCACGCTCGCCGACCTGAAGCGCGGAGGCAAGGTACGCTCGATTGGAGTCTCCAACTTCAATGTCCGGCAGTTGCAGCGCGCCCAGGCTATCGCTCTAGTGACTTCTTTGCAGCCACGGTATTCGCTAGTGCACCGGGAGATCGAAGACGAGATCCTGCCGCACTGCCTGAGTGAAGGAATTGGCGTTATCGTTTATTCCCCGATGGCTTCGGGTCTGCTGGCCGGTGCCATGACCCCCGACCGCGCGGCCAAACTGCCCAAGGACGATTGGCGTAGCAACCATCCCGACTTTACTGAGCCAAATCTCTCTCGCAATCTGGCGCTTGTTGAGCGCTTAAGAGAGATTGGAAGGCGCCACAACCGGTCAGCCGGAGAAGTCGCAATCGCTTGGACGCTGCACCATCCCGCCGTGACGGGAGCGATCGTCGGCGCGCGCAACGCTCGTCAAGCCGAAGGAGTGATGCGTGCCGGCGAGTTGCGTCTCACTGAAGAGGAAGTGGCCGGGATCGAAACCTTTTTCGCCGAGGCTGCCGCGTGACTTTGTGTAGATAGTAGGTGAAGCAGGGAGGAAATTGGCTGTTGAGGAGAACGACCGATGATCGAGAGTCTCACAGGTACGCACGCTGACTGGGTCGTGGGAATAGCTCGCATTGTATTGGGAATAATATTCTTTGCTCACGGCGCTCAGAAATTGCTGGGTTGGTTTGGCGGACCTGGTCTTGCCAACAGCATGCGTACGTTCACCGAACATCTGCACCTTCCGTCGATTCTGGCCTTTCTTGTGATCGCCGGGGAATTTTTCAGTGGAATCGGACTGATCGTCGGGCTATTTAGCAGAATAGCCGCCTTAGTCATCGCGCTCACGATGGTGGGCGCTGTTGCAACTGTTCATTGGCGATTCGGCCTCTTCTTGAACTGGCTCGGAACCCAGGAAGGACACGGGATTGAATACCATCTGCTGGTGATCGCACTAGCGTTGATAGTGGTAGTCAAGGGCGGGGGAGCGTTCTCGTTGGATCGTCTTGTCTACGAACATTTTTCGGGATCGGAGCAGTCCGCAGCCGCGGGGGACAATGACGGCGGTCGGCGCTACCGTGAAGATCCGAAAGTGGGCCGCCATAGGCCTGAAGGACATGTTTGGGCGATGGCGCTCAGCAGGCACGGGAGGCGGGCGACTGCAGAGTTGGAGACCGAATTAGCACTCTGTGCAGGAGCGGGCCACACCGCGTTGCCAGGGAGACAACAGCATGGAACTCGGTATTTTCAGCTTTGCCGATGTCCAACGGGATCCGAATAGCGGCGCCCTCGGATCGACGGCCGACGCCATGCGCAATCTGCGCGAGGCCATCACCTTGGCCGATGCCGTAAGGCTCGACTACTTCGGTGTTGGCGAACACCACACGTCTGAGATGCCGGCCTCCGCGGGCGCGGTG
>DATNKA010000348.1:0-4347 GCA_035603655.1 Candidatus Acidiferrales bacterium
TAGCGGATAGCGGCGTCGATATTCAACGCTGTGATGCAGGTTAGGTTTCCTTTCGCGCCCGCATTGCGAACCCCCACAGCGCTGCCGGAATCAGCATGACCAATCCCGTCCAGGTGGCGAGCGTGCGAGCCGCCACTCCGGTATCGAGCAATTGTCCACAGAGATAAGCACCGGCTGCGATGGTCAGCATTGAGAATCCCAGGTCCGCGGAGAATACGCGACCCCGGAAACGGTCTTCGGTATGCAACTGCAGCAGCGTGGTGGAGAACACCCACACCGTCGATCCTCCCATGTGGGCAAGCATCGCACACGCACTCGCCATCCATACCGTGCGGCAACTCCCAAGAGTTCCGTACCCAACAGCGACGATGAGATAGCCGAAGAGAATGCCCAGCTGCAGCCTTCGGTCGCTGCGGCCTGCCCAGCGCGCCGAGACGAGCGGACCGACGAGCGCTCCCAAGCCACGTCCGCCGAGCAAGACGCTCATGCCCAGCATCGATCCGCGGGCGGGATCGGCGTTGTGCCAGTGCACCGCAAACTCATGAGCGCCCATCACAGTAAAGATGACCCAACTCGGGCCAATCATAAGTTCGCCAGCCTTCGCAAACACTGTGGGCAGCAGCGTTCGGTGATTGCGAACATAGCGGATGCCTTCGAGCACGGGGGAGAAGTCCGCCAGATCTCGCGGATGCAGCGGAGCTGCAGATTCGGCATGCGGCTCGACAAACCGCATCCCGCCAATGAGCACGGCCGAAGCCAGGAACGACAGCGCATTGAGGATAAACACCGCATCCCGTCCAAAGAAGGCCGCGACCACCCCGCCAACTGAAGCACCGATCAACAAATTCACTGACCAGGTAGCCGAAGAGAGCGTGTTGGCAATCAAGACTTCCTCCTTGGCAGCTATGTTGGGGATCACCGCACTGCGGGCTGGCTCGAAGAATGCGGCCATGATGGTCTCTGCCAGCAGCAACGGATAGACAAGCCATACCATGGAGCGCGAACGTACGAATAGCATGGCGAGCACCACACCGAAGCGGACCAGGTCGGCGGCAATCATCACGTGCTTGCGGCGTAAACGGTCGTTTATAACGCCTGCGGCAGGACCTACTAAGGTCTGTGGCAGGACTTGTAAAACCAGGGCCAGCGCCACCGAGCTGGCGTGTCCGGTCAACTGCAATAGCAGGGTGTAGATAGAGAGGGTGTAGAACCAGTCGCCAATCTCGCTAACAATCTGTGCCAACCAGAGCCGCCGGAAATTGCGGTTGCCGCCTATCAGACTCGAATACGAGGCGAGCGAGATCGACGGAGCCGCATGCTCTGGTTGTGGTTCCATGCGAGGGTTAGGGTAACAAAGTTCGGACTTCGGCTTTCGGACTTCGGGCCAAGACCTTGGAATTGGGATATTGGAAATTTCTTCCGTTGACTAGGGTTTCGTCGCCAGCCTAAGATGCACGCTGCGATTCCGCTAACGGAATCGGTCCGCGGGCGTCCGGGCGATAGAGGGAGTTGATCGATGAAACGGTCTTTATTTCTATTTTTGTCTCTGGCTTTACCTTTGCATGTGTTCTCCGTCATTCTCCTCGTCAGTCTTGCATTCGCGCAGAGCGACGAAGTTGTTCCCAATGAGAATCTGGTCGTGGAGGGGATACCGAAAATTCCCGCCGCATTGGCCGACACCGTAATGCGTTATAGCGAGTTTCGAGCGGCCAGTTTTACGAGCTGGCACCCGGAGCGTCGCGAGATGCTGATCGCGACCCGCTTCGCCGACACCGCTCAGGTTCATCAGGTGAAGACTCCGGGAGGCGCGCGCACGCAACTGACGTTCTTTCCCGACCGGGTTGCCAGCGCAATCTACCCGCCGGTGAACGGCAACTCCTTCGTGTTCATGAAGGATGTGGGCGGTGGTGAGTTCTTCCAGCTCTATCGTTACGACCTTGCCAATGGCGACATCACGCTACTCACGGATGGAAAGTCGCGCAACACCGACCCGCACTGGTCGTATCAGGGCGACCGTATCGCGTTCGGATCCACGCGGCGCGATGGCAACGATGTCGATATCTGGGTAGTGAATGCGAACGATCCCGGCAGCGCACGCATGATTGCGCAACTGGATGGAGGCGGATGGGGCGTTTCTGACTGGTCGCCGGACGGCACACAGTTGCTCGTAACCAACTACGTTTCGGCCGCCGAGAGCTATGTCTGGCTGATGGAGGCAGCTTCGGGCAAGAAGGAGTTGCTGACCCCAAAGACTGGATCGGAGACCGTGGCGTATAGCAACGCTCGCTTTGCGAAGGATGGCAAAGAAATCTATTTGGCGAGCGATCGGGATTCAGAATTCAAACGCCTGGTCGTTATGGAACTGGGAAGTCGCAAAATTACTGTTCTCACTGCCGCGCTCAACTGGGATGTGGACGAGTTCGACCTTTCCCATGACGGACGCTGGATTGCGTTCGATGCGAATGAAGACGGGATTAGCATATTGCATGTGCTCGATACAAAGACCAACAAAGAAGTGCCGGTTCCAAAGTTGCCCGTCGGGGTCATTGAAGGCATCGAATGGCGGAACAACAGTCGCGAGATTGCATTCTCACTCAGCACCGCGAGCCAGCCCTTCGATGCGTATTCCGTGGACATGGCTTCAGGCAAGATCGAGCGTTGGACTTTCAGCGAGACTGGTGGCCTCAACACCTCCGGCTTTGCTCAACCACAATTGATCCATTGGAAATCCTGGGACCAACAATCGATTTCAGCCTTCCTTTACAAGCCGGGGACCAAGTTTCCCGGCAAACGCCCCGTAATCATTTCTATGCATGGCGGGCCGGAAGGTCAGGTGCGTCCTGACTTTCTGGGACGTGACGACTATTACCTCAATGAGCTGGGCATCGCAATGATCTACCCGAACGTGCGGGGTTCGACGGGCTACGGAAAGACCTTCCAAAAACTGGACAATGGTTTTCTCCGCGAGGGATCGTACAAGGACATCAATTCCCTGCTGGACTGGATTCAGACCCAGCCGGACCTCGATGCGGGGAAGGTTATGATTACCGGCGGGAGCTATGGCGGATTCATGACCTTGGCCGTCGCGACCAACTACAACGACCGCATCTGCTGTTCCGTGGATGTGGTGGGACCGTCGAACCTGGTGACGTTTCTGGAACATACTTCCGGTTACCGGCAGGATTTGCGGCGGGTGGAGTACGGGGACGAACGCGATCCGAAGATGCGCGAATTCCTGGAACGGATCGCTCCCGCGAACAACGCGAGAAATATCACGAAGCCACTGTTCGTGATTGCGGGGCAGAACGATCCGCGAGTGCCGGCCAGCGAATCGGCGCAGATGGTCCAAGTCGTGCGCACGCACGGCACTCCGGTGTGGTGGCTGCTGGCCAAGGATGAAGGGCACGGGTTCGGCAAAAAGAAGAATAGGGACTATCAGTTTTACGCCACGGTCGTATTTGTGAAGCAGTATTTGCTGAAGTGATGGAGCCGGTTCCTAAGATTGCGGGCGGAGCTTAATCTTCAGGTCTGCCGCAATTTGCTTGCCGTGGAAGCGGCCGTTCTCGATAAAAATTTCGTTAGTGCGCGATCCCGCCACGATCACACCGGCAACGTAGATTCCCGCCACATTGCTCTCCAGCGAGACCGGATCGCAAACCGGACGATGCTGATCCGCCGAAAGTTCAATCCCCATGCTGCGCAGGAAATCGTAGTCAGGATGATAGCCGATGAGGGCGAGCACAAAATCGTTCTTCAGGCGGAGGGGTCCGCCCGGTTTATTGATCACCACGTGGTCAATGCCAATTTCCTGAACCGTGCTGTTGAAGTACGCGTCGATTTCCTTGTTCTTAATGCGGTTTTCGAGATCAGGCTTGATCCAGTATTTGACGTGGTGGTGCAGTTGCGTGCCGCGATAAACCAGCGTGACGCGCGCGCCATGGCGCCATAGATCCAGAGTCGCAATTGCGGCGGAGTTCTTGCCGCCGATGACGAGCACGTCAGTATCGTAGTAAGGATGAGCGTCCCCGTAGTAGTGCGAGACCTTGGGCAGCTCTTCCCCGGGGATGCAGAGTTGATTGGCCAAATCGTAGTAGCCGGTAGAGACGATCACTTTTCGCGTGCGGTAATCGTGAGGACGGCCGGCACGGTCGGTGGCTGTGATGCTGAAGTTTCCGTCTTCACCATTGACTGTCTTCACCCATTCGTACTGGTGAATGTCGAGATCGTAATGCTCCGACACTTTGCGGTAATACTCTAGCGCTTCTTCGCGGGTCGGTTTTTGCCGTGCCGTCGTGAAAGGGATTTCACCGATTTCAAGCAGTTCGGGAGTGGTAAAAAACAACATGT
>DATNKA010000349.1:0-8500 GCA_035603655.1 Candidatus Acidiferrales bacterium
TCGCTGAGGCCACGGTAAGGGAGTATGGGAAATATCACGTGGGGCAGGCGGGGTTAGGACGCGTGGTGGTTGCAATCTGCTTCACCGTGGCCTTCGCGTGGTTTGGAGTGAGTTCGTTCTGGAGGGTGAGGCGGAAGGAAAAAAAGGGGTGAAAGGCGAGGTTCCTTCGCAATACGGCGGTCCAGGCGATTCCTCGCTAACCGATGCCGGTTCGAAGCGGCAAATATTTTCCAGGCGGGAACTGATGCGGCGACAATACTTGTTCATTCATGGCTAACAGAACCAAATTCGCGGATGAGAAAAGCATCGGAGTTGTAGAGACGTCTTCTCACATTGAGGTGAAACCGCTATACACTGCGGCGGATCTCAAGGGCTCAGACTACGAGAGCGAAGTGGGCTATCCCGGGGAGTATCCATTTACGCGCGGAGTGCAGGCGACAATGTACCGCGGGCGTTTGTGGACCATGCGGCAGTATGCCGGAATGGGCGACGCCGAGGAATCGAATAAACGCTATAAATATTTGCTGGCCAACGGAACAACTGGGCTCTCTGTGGCGTTCGACCTGCCCACGCAGATCGGAATGGACTCGGATCATGCCCTGGCCGCCGGCGAAGTCGGCAAAGTCGGGGTGGCCATCGATTCCATCGAAGATATGGAGCGCCTGTTCTCCGGCATCGAACTAACCAAGATTTCAACATCGATGACCATCAACGCAACGGCTTCGATTCTGCTGGCGCTGTACGTGGCGGTGGCGCGCCGGCAGGGTGCGGACATCCGGCGCCTTGTAGGCACTGTGCAGAATGATGTGCTCAAGGAATACATTGCGCGCGGAACCTATATTTATCCGCCACGGCAGGCGTTGCGCGTGATCACGGACATGTTTGCCTGGACGAAAGAACAGGTGCCGGAGTGGAATACGATTTCGATTTCCGGCTATCACATGCGCGAGGCGGGGTCGACGGCTGTGCAGGAAGTGGCTTTCACTCTCGGTAACGGCATGGCCTATGTGGTGGCGGCGATCCAGGCCGGACTGGATGTGGATGAGTTCGCCCCTCGCCTCTCCTTCTTTTTTAACGCGCATAACAATTTCCTGGAAGAGGTTGCCAAGTTTCGCGCCGCGCGAAGAATGTGGGCGCGGATCATGCGCGAGCATTTCAAGGCCAGGAATCCGAAGTCCTGGATGCTGCGCTTTCATACCCAGACAGCCGGGTCGACGCTGACGGCGCAACAGCCGGAGAACAATATTGTGCGCACGGCGATTCAGGCGCTGGCGGCGGTGATGGGAGGGACGCAGTCGCTGCACACCAACTCCTATGACGAGGCGCTGGCGCTACCCACCGAGCAGGCTGCCCGCATTGCCCTGCGCACTCAGCAGGTGATCGCCTACGAGTCTGGCGCAGCGCAGACCATCGATCCGCTGGCGGGGTCGTATTACATCGAAGCGCTGACCAATGAGATCGAGAAACGCGCAGCCGAGTACTTGGGGAAGATTGAAGTCATGGGCGGAATGCTGATGGCGATCGAACGCGGATTTGTGCAGCAGGAGATTCAAAACGCGGCTTATGAGTCACAGCAGGCTGTGGATCGTGGAGAGTCGGTTGTCGTAGGTCTGAACCGGTTCGAAGTGGAAGACGAGAGGCCCATCCCAATTCAGAAAATCGATGCAGCGCTGGAGCCGAAGCAGATAGAACGCGTGCGAGCCCTCCGGGCCCGGCGCGATCCCGGTCCTTGGAAGGCGGCCCTGCAGGGGGTCGAGGACGCTGCCCGCGCGGGCGACAATGTTATGCCGAAGATTGTCGCGGCGGTGGAAGCCTGCGCAACCGTAGGCGAGATTTCCGATGCGATGCGCCGGGTCTTTGGCGAATACAGAGAAGCTGTGGTGATCTGAACTCAGATTGCCTCTGAGTCAGACTGCAAAGGTGCATCCCTGATTTACAAGAGCCCACACGGGCAGTCCTCGCAGAGCGACCTACATCCCTGCTGCCAGCTCCCATTCGCTCACCAACTGCAGTTCGATCCAACCTTCCACCGGCAACGCGTCCACGGGCAAGCCGTTATGCCAAAGGCTGAAGCGCAGCCGAAGCCGGCCAGTCGGTGCGAGGGCTGCAGCGCCACCCTTCGATCGACTCACGGTTCCACTGCCCTCGGTGTCCGCCGTGGCAACCGGGTTCGCCAGCAGCCAACTCAAGGGCAACCTGAATTCAAAGTTGCGCAGCAGTGACGCCTTTGAGCTCTCCTCACTCTTGTGATGCGCAGGGGGCAACGGTTCTTCCTGCCCCTCAACCTTCCACTCTGTCAGCTTGCGGTCTCGCACTTTGGCGTCGAGACGCAGTGTCCGCCGGGGGCGCACTTCGCCGCTGGCCCACGATTCCAGATTTACCACCAAATCAAACTCCATATCCGGAACCGGACCGGCAAAGTCCAATCGTCCGTAGACAAAAGTGCTGTCGATCCCCGCATACACGGAATCCAGCATGAATTGTTTTCCGTGCATAGCTCCGGCGCGCTGATCGGCGGTAAAAATTGCCGCACCCATCCACTCGAAGTAACGAATCTTGTCGCCCAGCACCCGGGGATGGATGTATGCCGTCTGCGGTGTGAAGGCCGGACGCACTTCTCCGGCAGTGATCGGCTGGGCCAGGTAATCCGGGGGCGTCGCACCCAGGGCCTGGTAGATGTTCGAAAGATGTTTGCGGTAAAGCTCATCAAAGTCGCGATCATTGGCCGAGTGATGCTCCGGACCATACCACCAGTTCCAGTCGCTGCCCTCGGCAATCATGATTTCTTCGAAGGCTAATTTTCGTTGCACTTCGCTGGCCCGGGCCGCATTCTGTGCGTAAAATTCGCGCGCGTGGTGAAGATAGTCCCAGGCACGATTATCTTCTGGAGCCCCAATCCAGACATCGAAGTTCGCATTGATCCATGATCCCGGAACCAGGGACTTCAAGGGCGAAGGGTTGCGCTGCCGCGAAATCGCTTCCGAGACGGTGACTGCTTCCAGCCCGCCCTCGCACTGCAGGGCATCATAAAATCGCCGGAGAAATTCCCGCCCGGATTTCGGATAATATTCCCAGGCATTCTCCCCATCGAGAATCACCGACACCACCGCCTCACGCCCTTGGGAAAGGACCGGTTGAGCCGCGTCTTTGATATTGCGCAGAAGATGACGGGCCGCGTCCGCCGGATCCATTCCTGAGTACACAAAACCGATCATGTCCGAAATGGTGTGGTCTCGAAATACCAAGTGCATTTCGACCTGACCGTTCTCATAGTGGTGGACGTTGTAAAGCTGCTCCGCGAGATGTGCCGGCAGGCGGCCGTTTCCGTCGCGCTGAAAGAACACTCCGGTGCTGCGGCCAAGCACGCCTTCGTCAGTTGCCATCCATTTGACGCCGAGGCCGGAAGCAATCGCCAGCGCCTCTTCCGAGACGCTGCCTTCCGACGGCCAGACGCCTCGCGGCCGCACTCCGAATACTTGTTGATGAAGATCAAGCGCCCGAACCAGTTGCTCACGCGCGTCTTCCGGATGACGAAACCGGTTCTGCGGCAAGGGCAAGCCCGGGGACGAAACTGCGCCTGCATTGGTGTCGCAGACCAAAGGCAGAATTGGATGATAAAAGGGGGTGGCCGAAATCTCGATTGAACCCTTTTTCGCGGCGTCGGCATAGGCCGGTAAAACCTTGCCCAGCAATTCCCGCTCACGCGCAGTCACAAAACTCTGGTCTTCGAGCGAATAGTTGCGCCCCTTTTTGATCAGCGCAGCAACATCTTTGTCTTCCAGAAAGAATTCGTCGAACCATGCGATCTGCGACAGCACCTGCAAGTCGGTGAAATCGCGCCGCTCGAAATATTTTTCTGCCTTTTCGGCCGAAAACCCGTGCTGGCGAAACTTCTCCCAAAGGTCGTGGTAGCGCGGGTACCGGCCAATCACATTCGTCGGGTTGGCCTGGAATAGATATTGCAGCGCAAAGAACCGCTCCGGCAGGGTCAAGTCGTTGGCCGGCTTGGCTGCGACCCTTAGAAAAGGATCCTGCGCCGTCCCGGCAACGTAGTCCTGAATCTGCGTGATCAGCGACGGCACCAGATTGAAATTTTGGTGGACTTTGGGAAACTCATCGAGCAGCTTCACCATGCCGTAATAATCCTTGAGGGCATGCAGGCGCACCCAGGGCAGACGATATTCCCCCGTCACCAAGTCCTTGTAGAAAGGCTGGTGCTGGTGCCAGAGAAGGATCAGACGCAGGGCGGGCATGACAGGAAAAGTCAGTCTAGCATGTCGTCGCGCCTCCGACTGCGCAACCGCAAGGCGTGTCGAAATACATTCGGCGGTCGGGGAGCCAGCGTTTCAAACCTCCGCGTACACCACTTTCTGTATGTGTCGCCATCCGAGTCTTCCGGTACACTAGAACTCGAAAATGCCCGAAATATCCATCCCCGCGGCTTCTGACAGGCCCACTTTGCTGTCCGATCAGGACCTCTACTTATTCAATGAGGGCAGTAACTATCGCATGTACGAGACCATGGGTGCCCATCTGGTCACTCGTGATGGGCAAGCTGGCGCCATTTTCAGCGTCTGGGCTCCAAATGCCCGTCTGCTCTCGGTGATTGGAAGCTTTAACTCCTGGGGTGCGCGAAGCAATCTGCTCGAACGCCGCGGAGACTCCGGCATCTGGGAAGGATTTGTTCCCGGGGTAAACAAGGGTGCGCTCTACAAATTCCATATCGAGTCGAACCGCAACAGCTATCAGGTCGACAAAGCCGATCCTATCGGCCTGCTCCACGAAAAACCTCCACGCACCGCGTCTGTTGTGTGGGACCTCGACTACCAATGGGGCGATCACGACTGGATGGAAAGGCGGGCGGGACGCAACTCGTTGCGGGCTCCGCACTCCATTTATGAAGTGCACCTCGGCTCCTGGATGCGCGTTCCCGAGGAGCATAATCGTCCGCTGACTTACCGCGAGACCGCGCCGAGGCTCGCGCAGTATGTCGAGCGAATGGGATTTACGCACGTGGAATTCCTGCCGGTGATGGAACATCCTTTCTATGGTTCCTGGGGATACCAGACCACTGGCTATTTCGCCCCCACATCGCGCTACGGCACCCCTCAGGATTTCATGTATTTGGTCGACTACCTGCATCAGCATGGCATCGCCGTCATCCTGGACTGGGTGCCTTCGCATTTCCCTTCCGACGCCCACGGCCTGGCTTACTTCGACGGCACACATCTCTACGAACACGCGGATTCACGGCAGGGTTTCCATCCTGACTGGAAGACGCACATCTTCAACTACGGACGTACCGAGGTGCGAAGCTTCCTGATGTCGAGCGCGATGTTCTGGCTCGACAAATACCACATCGACGGCTTGCGGGTGGATGCGGTTGCGTCGATGCTCTACCTCGATTATTCCCGCAAAGAGGGAGAATGGATCCCTAATAAATTCGGCGGACGCGAGAACCTGGAGGCGATCGAGTTCCTCCGCCGTTTCAATCAGGAAGTCTATAAAGAGCATCCTGAAATCCAGACCACCGCGGAAGAGTCCACTTCATGGCCGATGGTCTCGCGGCCGGTGTACTTGGGCGGACTGGGTTTCGGTATGAAATGGGACATGGGATGGATGCATGACACGCTGGAATATTTCAAGCAGGATCCCATCCACCGCAAATATCATCACAGCAAGCTCACTTTCCGGATGCTCTATTCATTTCAGGAAAACTTCGTGTTGCCGCTGTCGCACGATGAAGTCGTCCACGGCAAGGGGTCGCTGATCGGCAAAATGCCTGGCGACGAGAAAAATCGCTTTGCCAACCTCCGGCTTTTGTTCGGTTACATGTACGCTCAGCCGGGGAAAAAACTGATGTTCATGGGGTGCGAGTTTGGTCAGGTCCGCGAGTGGGCCCACGACAGCAGCCTGGAGTGGCACGTGCTTCAGTATCCAGTCCACAGCGGTGTACAGCAGTGGGTGGGACAGTTGAACCGGCTCTACCGCGCTGAAGCCGCCATGCATGTGCTGGATAATAACGCCGCCGGCTTCGATTGGGTGGACTGCAACGATAACCTCACGAGCACAATCTCACTCCTGCGCAAGACCGAATCCGCGAAGGACACAATTCTTATCGCTTGTAATTTCACGCCGATAACCCGTGTGGGCTATCGCGTCGGCGTGCCGCATGGCGGCTACTGGCGGGAATTGTTGAACAGCGATGCTTTGGAGTACGGCGGCACCGGGGTGGGGAACCTTGGCGGAGTTCATGCTGAAGCTGAACCCGCCCACGGTCGTCCCTTTTCGTTGAAGCTGACTCTGCCGCCGTTAGCAGCGTTGTTCCTCAAGGCTGGATAACGAATCCATCCCCCGATACACGCTCCAAAACCCCGTGCTAGACTGCGGTCAGAAGCGTCCCGATGCGGATCCTTACCCGCTACATCCTCCGCGAAGTCAGTTCACACGCCCTCATCGGCGCGGCGATCTTTACCTTCGTGCTCTTCACGCGCGACCTGGGACGCATTCTTGAACTGGTAGTCCGTGCCAGCGCGCCGCTGCCCAGCGTGGCTGAAATTTTCTTCTACACCGTGCCACTGGCGCTCACTTATACCATCCCGATGAGCGTGCTGGTGGGGATTCTTATTGGCCTGAGCCGTCTCGCCGCCGACAGTGAAATCACTGCGATGCGCGCCAGCGGCTTGGGCGTGTGGAGCTTTGGCCGCGTGCTGGCGATCTTCGTCGTCGGCGCATGGCTGCTGGCGCTGATCAACGGACTCTATCTCGCACCGTGGTCGCTGGCTTCGCTGGGACATCTCGAGGATCAACTCAAAGGCTCGCAAGTTTCTTTTGAAGTCCAGCCCCGGGTCTTCTACGAAGGGTTCCCCAAAATCGTGCTCTACGTGCAGGACGTGCACACCGCGCAAGGCGCGGCGGTCTGGAAGGGCGTTTTTCTGGCGGATATCTCCGATGCCGCCAATCCACGCATTACGCTGGCGCATGAAGGAATTCTCGTTCCCGAAGGCCAGGACCGCCTGCACTTGCATTTGATCGACGGTGCCACTCACGAAACCGATCCCAAACTTCCCGATCACTACCAGATTTCCACTTTTCAGCAAACCGACATTCCGATCGAATTGCCCTCGACCGAGAATAAGACGGACGAACAAATTCCGGTCGGCCTGATCACAACATCGGCACTCCACGATCATGCGCGCCGCGTTGACTCCGTATCGGCGCGCTGGTATCTCATCGAGTTTCATCGACGTTTCGCCCTGCCCACGGCTTGCCTGGTGCTGGCCATGGTCGGAATCCCTCTGGGCCTATCCTCCAAGAAAAGCGGCAAGTCTGGGGGTTTCGTCCTTACTATCGCGCTGGTTTTTGTCTACTACTTCGTCTCTCTGCTCGGAGTATCGCTGGCCCGCCAGGGCAAAGTTGGCCCCATGTTCGGAGCCTGGCTGGCGAATATCGCGTTCTTCGCAGCGGGATCGATTCTGCTGTGGCAAGCCGAACGCCGCCCTATTGCGCTTTCGGCGCTCCGTTTCTGGGGCAAACGCGATAAGCCTCATTCCAATGGCCACGTCCCCACATTTCGATTGGGACGCAGAGACAGCGCCAACGCTTTCGAGCGCGCCTCCACCCGGCGGCGGGTCTTCAGCGCAAGCTTTCCTACGCTGCTCGATGATTACGTGTTGCGCGATTTTTTCATTTACCTTGGGATGATCCTCTCCGCGTTCCTCGTCCTGCTGCTCGTGTTCACTCTGTTCGAGTTGCTCGGAGATATTCTGCGCAATCAGACGTCTCTCCTTGTGGTGGGTGAGTACCTGCTCAATGTTGCGCCCTACTTGCTCTATAGCGTGGCGCCGTTGATCATGCTGCTCGCGGTGTTGATCACCTTCGGCCTGATGAACCGGTCGAACGAGATTACCGCGATTAAAGCCACTGGAACCAGCATCTATCGCATCGTCACGCCCGTGCTGGCCGCAGCTGCCTTACTCGCGGCAGGATTATTTTTTGCCGACCAGTTTTACCTGCCTCACACCAACAAACGTCAGGAAGCGCTGCATAATCAGATCAAGGGCAAACCCGCGCAAACCTATCTGCGGCCCGACCGCAAGTGGATTTTCGGCCAGCACAATGACATTTACTATTACCAGTTTTTCGATGCCGACCGCGATCAATTCGCCAATGTCACCATTTTTCAAATCGATCCCGCCAGCTTCGCGATCTCGCAGCGCGTGCATGCTGATCGCGCCCACTGGGCCGACAATTTAAATCGCTGGATCTTCGAACAAGGTTGGCAGCGCTCGCTTCAGGGGTCGGCCATAGCCGGCTTCCGCAACTTCGACGTCTCCACCTTCCCCGAACTTAGCGAGGCGCCGTCCTACTTCAAGAAGGAAGTGAAACAATATTCCGAGATGAACTACGAGGAGTTGCACCACTATATCCGCGACCTGCAGCAAAGCGGCTTCGACGTGGTACGGCTCCGCGTGCAGTTAAATAAAAAGCTATCTTTCCC